>JAUWSZ010000607.1 GCA_030609865.1 bacterium
TCCCGTCCTCGGGCAGGCCGAGAGCCTTCCTCATCTCCTCCTTGGGCAGGGGACGAATCGTCTCCACGTCTGACCCGGAGGGTATGTAGTGGACTCGCTCGCGGTCGAGTCCCAGGGCGACGGCACGGTCCTGAAGGGCCCTGCTCGTTACGGTGATCCCGTCCGCGTGGAAGCGGAAACGCTCCTCCAGGTACGTTTCGATCGGGCCCATCGTCCATCGGAGCAGCCTGCCCCTCTCCTGGACGATCCCCCCGCGTCCCCACCAGTCCGCCCAGTCCGACAGGAACGGCTTGTTCCGGGCCCTTTTCATCGCGAGGGCAGGGAAGATCACGGCCGGCCTGCAGTCGAAACCGTGGACCAGGTCGAAGCCGTCCTTCCGGATTGCATAGAAGAGGCGCCGGAGCGTGTCGTAGGGATCCCATCCGCTCCGCCCGATGCCCGTGAGAAGATCCGGCGATTCCAGAATTTCGACACCCTGGAGGTTTTCTTCGTGGAAACGGCCGCGGTTTCGTTCGGAAATTGTCACCAAGGTAACTTCATGTCCGCGACGGACGAGACATTTGGCGAAGTGGAAGGCCCGGAAGAAGGTCCCTCGCCACTTCACGTTGTGATTCAGCATCAGGATTTTCATCGGGCTTCATCCCCACACGATCTCACGCACCCTCTCGAGCCTTCCCTTGAGGCCGGCGAGGCCCTGGCCTCTTGCCAGCCGGTAGAGGTAGCGTGCCTGGCGAACGATCCACTTCGGGTCTCTCAACTTGGCGAGGAGCCATTGGGCCGGTGCTCGTTCGCAGAACGTCTGGATTTCTTCCAGGGAAAGATGAGGAAAGGCGACGACGGCGCTGCGGGAGCCGTCGTAGTCTTCCCAGTTCCGGCTCTTCAGCCGGCCCGCCTCTTCCATTTCTTGAAAGTACCTCGTGCCCGGGAAAGGGGACGTGATCGAGAACTGCACAGAGTCGACATCGAGATCCTTGACGAAAGAGAGGTTCATCTCCATCGTCTCCCGGTTCTCTTCCCAGAGGCCGAAGGTGATCGTTGCATGGGTCTTCACGTTCCGCTCGCTGCACCATCGGGCGACCTGCCGGACGCGATCCAGGTCGACCGGCTTGCCCAGCCTCTCCAGGATCTGGGGGGCAGCGCTTTCCACACCGAATTTCATGCCCACGCATCCTGCGTCGGCCATCGCATCGATCACCTCCTCGTCCGGAACCACCGCGTCTCCCATGCAGGACCAGGGAACCCGGAATCCCCGGCTCCGGATCTCGCGGCAGATGCCCAGTACGTGTTTCTTGTTGATGGTGAAGTCATCGTCGTCGAAATAGATCTCTTTTGCACCGAAACGCCCGACCGCCTCCTGCATCTCGTCCACCACACGTCCCGGGGAAAAGGTGCGATATCTGCCGTCCTGGTACATCACCTGAATCCAGAGACAGAAATCACAACCGAAGGGACACCCGCGGCTTGCGTGCATCTGGACCGCGGGCCGGTGCTGACAGAAGCCGTCCCAGTACACGTGCAGGTCCGGCCTTCGGGGGGCAGGGACCAGATGGCGAGCCGGGAAGGGCAGTTGATCGAGTGGGTCGATGGGTTGATACTGAGGATTGAGGACGATCTCCCCGCTCTGCCGATAGGCGATCCCGGCCAGGGAAGCCAGATCCTCCTCACCCGATTTCTTCGTGACGAGTTCGTGGAGCGTGTTCTCGTATTCGTAGAGAAGAACGTAGTCGATGGACGGTTCCTCCTGAAGGACTTCCCTCGGGAAGGTAGTTGCATGGGGGCCGCAGAGCGCGATCTGGGCCCGGGGCGTGACCGCCTTGATCTCCCTGGCGAGTCCGAGGTCCCTCTGAAGGGTGGGCGTCGTGGTCTCGTACACGATCAGGTCCGGACGTTCGTCCCGAACAAAAGAGAGAACCGCCTCCACGGGAAGGTTCTCGGCGACCGCGTCCGCCACCGTGACGGGACAGGATGCCCGTTCCAGAATCGCAGCGGCATAGGCCAGGTAGAAAGGGAAGGGGATGTACCGGCCGACCTGGCCCGTTGGTTTCGTGTAACTGGCCGGCCAGCGACTTCCCGATCGAACAAAGTATCGCTCCCTCTTCCGATCGATCGGTTCGGTGAAAAGAGGGTTGAGCAGACAGGTTTTCAGCATGGCTCTCTTCCGTTGGCTTCCCCCAGGACCCGCTCGTACACTTCCAGCGTTTTCCTGGCAGCGTGCCGCCAGGAAAACCGTTCCAGGTTCATTTCTCCCTGTGCTCGCAACCGTTGCCTGAGGCCCGGGTCGTCGAGTACCTTTCCGATCGCCTTGGCGATCCCCTGCACATCGTCCGGATCTACGAACAACCCCGCCGACCCCACGACCTCCGGCAGTGAACTGTGCGAAGAGGCGATGACGGGCAGGCCGTGTTCCATCGCCTCCAGGGGCGGAAACCCGAAGCCCTCATAGCAGGAGACATAGAGCAGGGCCGCGGCCTTCTCGTACAGATGGGGCAGATCCTCCTGGCCCACGTAGCCGATACGCCGAATCCTTTCCGTGATCTCGAGCCCTTCGGCCAGGTCGAGCCAGTCCCTCTCGAATCGGCTCTCCCGGCCCGCCATGACCAGGAACAGGTCTTCTCTTCCGGGTTGCTTCAAGGCTCCTGCAAATCCCCTCAGCATGTTCCCGAGGTTCTTGTGAGGAAGGGTGGCCCCCACATACAGGAGAAATCGTTCGGGCAAGGCGAACTCCCGCTTCTCCTCCCCCTGGATTGCAGATGTTCCGGCGCCCTGAAAGCGGTCGTCCAGGGCCCCATGGATGACATGGATCTTCTCGTGAGGAATATCGAAACAGTCCTGGATTTCCTTCCTCGTGGCCAGAGACACTGCCAGGATCGCCTTGGCGCAAGACAGGGCGTAGCGATACGCCAGAGGGTAGAAGACACGATAGCCCACCCGCAAGGGCAGGGGTCTCCGGGCCCCGATCGTGGGGACCCGCAGGGGCTGAAGGTCATGGACCGTGACGAGAAACGGGGTGCCCGGAAACA
>JAUWSZ010000209.1 GCA_030609865.1 bacterium
CGAGGGGAATGCCCTCGAACTCCTCGATCCCCGGATGCAGCGGCATGATGGGAAACACATCCGGAATGACCAGGATATCCACCGCAAGGTCGTCAATGCCCCTGAGCATCTCCTTCAGCTGCCCGCCGTGTTCCAGGGGCAGCGTGAACACGACAACGTGGATTCCCTCTTCCTCAAGGGTCTTCCGTATCGAGGAATAGTCTCCGAAAACCTTGAGTCTTCCGGTCCACTCCCGTTCATTCCCTGCAAGCAACTGTCCACGAATCGTGAGCCCCGTTTCCGGGTACCGCTCGACGTTCTCGCAGAAGGGCGCCACGAAGGAGTTATCTCCGACCAGCAGCACACGCCTGGAGCCGGAACCATCTCTTCGACTCCGCTGGAACAGCCCCCGGAGGATTCGCCGGATCGACACGAGGCCGACGAAGGCCAGACACAGGAACGACGCGTAGAAGATCCTCGAGAACTCCACCTTGGTCGACAGGTAGATGATGGAGACCAGCAGGACCATGGCCACCGCCGAACTTCGAGCCAGGGCCTTCCACTCCCCTGCAACGTTCCACCATCGGTCAGTTCGATACACACCCCCGTACGAAAGGGCGGCGATCCAGACCAGCAGGACCAGCGGCAAGTGCGAGACATACGCTTTGAAGGAAGGCACCCCGAAATAGACCGGGATCCAACCGGTCGTGAAACGGACCCAATAGGCGATGATCCAGGCCAGCGCGATCCAGACCGCGTCCACGAGCTGGTAGAAACGCTGAAAAAGCCGAAAGGATTCTCTTAGCATCCCAGCCCCACCCAAGGCCCCTTGGTATTAGGTATTAGGCCACCCCCAACCACCCTCCCGGGCATCCTGCGGGGGGCCGTGGTTGGGAGCTAATACCTATAACAGCAAATAGCTAATACCTTTTTTCGCTGTACACTTCTTCATAGAGCGTCATCATCTGCTCTGCAGCGTTCGCCCAGGAAAACCGGCTCGCTCGCTCCAGGACCGGTGACGGGTCCCACTCCCCCTGTTTCCACCTTGCGTGGATATGCTCCAGTGCCTCCTGCCAGCCCCGCGCGTCTTCCGGGGAGAGCAAGAGGCCCGCAGGGCCGAGCACCTCCGGGAGTGCACCATCGTTCGCCGCGATGACGGGCAGCCCCATTTGCATGCCCTCCACGGCCGGCAGACAGAACCCCTCCCCCCGGGAGGGGCACAGAAGGGCCAGGGCTCTCTCATACAAGAGACGGAGGAGCCCTTCAGACACCTCCCCGGCAAAGCGGATACGTCCCTCCCGGTCCCTGGCCTTCACGTAGGCATGCACCGAAGGGTGCTGCTGCCCGACCAGGATGTATCGCACCTTCCGTTCACGCAAGGTCTCCGACCCGAGAAGGCACCGAATCGCAAAGTGGATGTTCTTGTGCGGACGAGGATTGGCGATGGACAGAAAATAGTCAAGCTCTCCGGGGTTGATCTCACGATACCTTTCCTCGTCTTGACCGGACACGCGCTGCCGCCGCATATGGTCCCCTCCCTCCGGGATCACGCGCACCTTGCCGGGGGGGGGCGAGAATCGCCGACAGATCACAGAGGAGGTGTACGACGAAACGGTCACGATCCGCCGGGCCCGCTTCGTCATCCATCGCACGAAGCTCTTGTGGTAGAGCCTCAGACCGGGAGAAAAATCCTGCGGATACTCCAGAGGAAGCAGGTCATGGATCGTGAACAGGGCCGGAACCTGCACGAACAGCGGACAGGCGTAGGTAGGGCAGTGGTATATGTCCGGTCGCAGTCGAGCCACCACAAAGGGCACGAGGAGCTGTTCCTCGAGGCTGTACGGTCGTGGGGAGCAACGAAACACAGGGGTGTCTCCCTGCCCGAGACCGCCCAGATCGCTTCCCTTGGCCGTCAACAGAACCAGACGATGGGACGTGCCGAGGGCCTGCAAGGCCCGGGTCAGTTCGATCCCGTAGCGGGCAATCCCGTGTCGTCCGGCACCTGCGGTTCTCAGGTCGAGACAGATCTTCATGACAATAGGCCGACTCGATTCAAGAAAACTCCCTGTAGACGGCGAGGGTCTTTGCGGCGCTCTTCTGCCAGCTGTACCTCTTCGCCCTTTGGAGCCCCTTCTGCACATAATCTCTCCGAAGGCCTGCATCCCGGAGCAACCGAAAAAGGATTCCCGCCACAGCCTCGACATCGAAGGGGTCCACCAGCACACCGGCTTCTCCGAGGCACTCGGGCAGGCTGGCCCGGTCGGAGGCCACCACACAGGTCCCGGCTGCCATCGCCTCGAGGGGAGGAAGACCGAATCCCTCGTACAAGGAGAGATAGACGAAAAGATCGGCATGCCTGTAGAAGAGTCCCAGAACCGCGTCCGGAACGTAGCCAATGTATCGGATGGAGGACCGGACCGGACTCGATTCCCATGCCCGCCGCACCTCCCTGAGCCCCCATCCCTCGTGCCCGACCAGGACGAGCTGCGTTCCCCTCTCTCCCATCTCGTTGAGCAGCTCGAAGGCCTTCAGCAATCGCACGATGTTCTTCCTCGGCTCCATCGTCCCGACATACAGGAGATAAGGACTTCGGACACCGTATCGAGCCAGGACCTTCTCTGAATCCGCCTCAGAGGAAACCCCGGAAAGGGCATCGAAGGAAAGGTAGGGCGCCCCGGGAACCACCTCGATCTTGTGCATCGCGCTGGGCCACCGCTCCCCGATCTCCTGCTTCGTGAACTCGGAGAGGGTGATGATCCTGTCCACTCGCGAGACGGCTTGCGGCAGGAGCATCTTCAAGGGCCATTTGTTCCTCGCCTCCATCGTCCCCGGGTAACTGTACACCGTCAGGTCGTAGATATTCACCACGGAGGGACGGCGGGCAAAAAGGGGGGGGAGAAACAGCGTCCCGTGAAAGAGGTCGGGCTTGTACCTCTGCAGGAGGAACGGGACGACCAGCTGCAACCAGACGTTTCCCTTCCATCCCTTCTGAACCAGCTCCCTGACCCGCGGATCCCGGGCCAGGACATCTCCCGTGGCGATCTCTCGCGGGGAGCACAGCAGAAATTCCCGCATTTCCTCGAAACCGAGCAGGGCCTCGAGCAAGCAACGGACATACCGCCCGATACCCGTCCCCTGTTCGATCAACGGCCTGGCGTCGTAAGCCACCTGCATCAAAAGAGTCCGATCCTGCCCGGGTACCTGTCTAATGCGGCAAAGCCGCAGGACAAAGATCAAGCCGATACGGAGGTTCTCCCAACGTCTACACAAGAAACGTGGGATGTTCCGATGAAACACCTCAACCTACGGAGGGGGGAGGAAAAAGGCAAGACGGTCGAACCGGCCCTTCGAGGCCCGCCAGAGCAGGGCTCGTTTGTGCAGAGCGCGGGGCATCTTTCGGAGGAGATCCTTTGTCGAGGCAAGCAGGACCCCGCCCCCCCCTTCCTTGGCGAGCCCCTTCAAGGACCGGAGGTGGCTAACGAAGATGCTCCGACCGTTCCGGATGAAATATCTCGTGGGGAGGTTCTTGATTTGGCACAAAGTGGAATTCACGAATTCCTGCCTGAGGTGCCAGTTCCGGTCTTCAGGGCGGCTTGCCTTTCCCACATGAACCACCCTCGCCTGAGGGACGAACACGCAGGGACACCCGAATCTCTGCGCACGGAACCCGAGATCGATGTCCTCGAAATAGGCGAAGAAGTCTTCATCGAAGAGTCCGATCTTCTCGAACAGGGCATGTCGGTAGAGCACAGCGGCACCCGAAGCGGAGAACACCTCCTCTTCCTGATCGTACTGCCCCCTGTCCATCTCCCCTCTTCCAAGGTTCGCTCCGCAGGCGTCCGACTTGATCAGGTCCCCCACGCACTCGATGCATTCCCAGTCGTCGGCCATCAGGACCTTCGAAGCGAAGCTGCCCGCTTCCGGGTACTTCTCCGAAGCCTTGTAGAGGGCCTCCAGCCAGCCCGGTTCCGCCTCTGCATCGTTGTTCAGCAGGGCAATCAGATCTGCCGGCGAGCTCCGGATTCCCTCGTTCACGGCCCGGCAAAAACCGAAGTTCCGCGGCAGGGCCAGCACACGAACACCGGGCCATCGTTCGCGAATGTATTCGACAGAGCCGTCCCGGGACCCGTTGTCTACCACGGTGATCCGGTATCCGGACATGGTTTGGCGGGAAAGGGACTCGAGACTCCGAGGCAGGACCTTCATCCCGTTCCAGTTTGGAATGACGACTTCGATCAATTTGACCCTCCCTTTTCGTGCCCGTGCCTCCCTCGTCCTCGTCCTGCACGCACGTATCACAGCGAGAATCGTTTCGAAAGAGCGGCAGAAGAATGTAGAATGACGGCCTGACCACTGGGCCCTGACCTCGGCCCCTGGCTTTTCGTGCCCGTGCCCGTGTGCGTGCCCGTGTCCGATTTTTGGCCATCAGCCATTAGCTATTAGCCCACCCCGCCCCTATTTTGCGTGCATCCCGTTGAGGGGAGTGGTTGGGAGCTAACAGCTAAAAGCTAACTGCTAACAGCCAAGTTCGAGGACGAGGACGAAAAAGAGCCGGGAAAAAAGGTGTCAGGAACCTTTTTCTTCTGGATACCGAAGCAAGGGCAAAGGGGGGAGGCGATCAACTGTGCAATGCTTTGATTGCTCCCTTGGAATCGTTACGGACGATTTTCAGAAGAGCTCGGGCAGGGCTCACCGGATGACGTCTTCCCTGTTCCCAGTTTTGCAGCGTTTTGCAGATTATTTTTTCATTTCCAAAATCAGGCAGGCTATTTTTTTCCGACTATCTGTAGATATTCCGCCAGTCCTAAAAGCGATGGTTCTTCACTCAAATGTAATTCCAGATCCCTGATTTCCGAAAAAAATTTATCATCAAAGTCCTTCATTAGCTGAATTCCTGATGAAAACAAAGGGGTCACAATTCGATTACCAAACAGCTCTATGACTTCAATGCCATTTTCCTGAAATAAGCTTTGAAGCTCTTTGGGGCTGAAAACTCTGCTATTTTCTATTCCTTTATAGGAGGTATAGCTTAATTCGCCTGTACTCAATTTGAGAGCTTCTTCAGAATTCGTTTCTGCCCTGGCTAATGCCAAAGGATATCTTCCAACAACGCAAGCCCACATCTTGCCGTCTTTCTTCAATACTCGTCCTAATTCCCTAACTATCTTTTGAGAATCAGATATGGAAATGGGACCATCCTCGCAAAGTACAAAATCAAAGGTGTGATCAGGAAAGGACAAATCGGTTAAGTCTTCTTCTTTTAAGGTTATCTTATCTGAACATTTTTCTTTATCGATATTTTTCTTCGCCTGTTCTAACATCCCCTCAGAAATGTCACACAAAGTCACGCTGTATCCCATTTTTGCAAGGGGTATGGCCCACCTGCCGGTACCCCCGCCGGCATCCAATATGAGTGAGTTTCTGTCCTTGGGGATATATTTCTTTAGATGCTCCCAGGTTACATATCCATATACTTTTTCTTGAAATACATCCGTCCAGTCATCAAAATAAGGTGAAATACTATCAAAAAGAGTTTTGATGCTTTCTATTGAATCGCCATTTTTTCCCATTAACGCCCCCTTTCTTCATGTCCATAGGTAAATCAAAAACCCAGGGACCACTTTAGAGGCCTGGAAAGGGCCGGTCAAGAAATCCCTGAGGTTCGTGAGAAGACAATCAAGCGACAGATGGGTCAATTC
>JAUWSZ010000134.1 GCA_030609865.1 bacterium
GTTGTTGAAGAAGTTCCATGCCCAGCAATCCTGAGCCGCCCGTGAGCAAGCACTTCACGTTTTGCACTCCCTCTGTTGGTTCCCTTGTATCTAAATGCCCTACGCAGAAATCCTCGTTCCCTGCAGAGCGGAGCTCCACAGATTGTTCATCGATTCGGCGCTCTCCGGGGTCTTGGACATTTGATCGGCATTCAGGATGCCATCGAAGCTGCCGGCGACTTGATGAGTGTTTCGAGCAACGTTGCGGCGGCTGTGGGTCCGCCGCTTTGGTGGAACGTATCAGCCAATCTACGTGCGTTCTTCCGGTAGGCATCATTCCGCAGAACGGATTCCACAGCATCGAGCAGTCTCTTTGGTGTGCAGCGGCGCGGCGACAGACGCAGGCCTGCACCCGCCTCGACAACCCGTTGCGCATTGTCCGGTTTGTCCCATTCGGTTGGGATGACCACCACCGGCACCCCGGCCATCAAGGCAGACAACACGGTGCCGGCCCCGCCTGTGGTGACAACAACATTCGTTTTGGGCAACAAGTGGTCGTACGGGATCCAGTGTTCGACCCGTATGTTGGGTGCCAGGGAGCCCAATCCGAGTTCGGCTGGGTCGCGATGCGTGCCCGTTGCCATAATCACCTGATAGGGTTTATTTGCAAAGGCTTTCGCTGCAGCCTGGAGGACGACGGGTTTCTGTACGTGTAGCGTACCCTCTGTGACGTGTACGCAGGGGCGGTCTCGGGGCAAGGCGCTCAGCCAGGCGGGTGGAGGGTCGAGGGTCGAACCTTTTGGAAGACAGGGGCCGATGTAGTGGACGGAGGAGGGAAGGTCCCGGCGGCAGTAGTCAAATTCCGGTGTTCCAGCGACCAGGTAAAGGGGCATCTTGCCCGCCAGTTCGGTGACCGTCATACGTAAAGGTTCCAGCCCGTATTTCTTGCGGACCTCGTTCGCGGAGCGGCGTATATCCATTGTCATCATCCGAATCACGGCTTCCGTTGCGCGCGACTGAATACGCCCTCTCCAATTGCGTGGCGGAGGCAGACCCATGCCTGGAGGGGGTGCATCGGGTCCAGGCAACAAGCAGGCAGGAATATAGGCGAAGATAGCGACAGGGATGCTGTGGGTCTCGTGAAGCACAAGATAGGGTGCCCACATCGACGGATCACAGACAATCACCTCGGGCTCCCAGGCGGTCAATACCTCCTCCAAGTCCATAACCTGTTCGTTCAACATGCCGACCAGCCAATCGCGGTATTTGCTGCGTTGATCCAACAGCCTCTTCAACCCTGAAGATGAAATAGGGTCAGAGTAGAATACGCGGTCCACCAGACCTTCATCCACCGACCGAAACGGGAAGAAATGAAAGCCCTCACGCTCAATACGATTCCGGATCCGCTCGCCGGTATAAAATGACACGTCATGACCGCGTCCTCGAAGCGCCTGGGCAATCGGGAGGTTCGGTAAGAAATGGCCGGAAACGGGCCACAGGGCAAACAGGAATCTGGCCATAGAGTCCTCATCCTTTTAGGAACGAAGGTACTCCCAAAGCTTCTTCGTGTACATACGGTCGAATTGATTCAACGGAAGCAGCCGTTTGCTCATCACAAGGAATCCTGCTGAGCGGCCAACCACTTGATGGAGTCGTGTTCTCTTCCTCGTCAGTACCTTGTAGACTGTTTCGGCCACGAGCTGGGGGTGTAATGCTTTTTTGGTCAGCCGTTCATCCGTCATCCTCTCGAGGCGGCGGAACCAATCAGCGTAAAGGCTGGAAGGGTCGGTTGCCCTCTGAGCTGCTGTGCGGTTCCTGCCGAACAACTCCGTGCGCACGAATCCGGGCTCTACGATTGAAACATGGATATTGAAAGGCGATAGCTCCTGGTAGAGAGCCTCTGCGAACCCTTCCAGGGCAAACTTGGTGGCACAGTAAATGCTCGATCCCATGGTGGCGATTCTGCCACCCACCGAGCCGATGAAGACGATGCGGCCCCTCCGGGCTTTCCGCATGAAAGGCAGGACCGCACGGGTAGCCGCGGCGGTGCCAAATACGTTCGTATTGAAGACCGTTCGGATCTCCTGTTCGGTGACATCTTCGAAGAACCCGCGCATCTGGATTCCGGCGTTGTTAATCAGGGCGTAGATCCCTCCGGACTCTCGCATGACCTGTTCCACGGCCTCTTCTATTGTCAGGGGCCGAGTCAGGTCCATCGGAAGGATGGAAAGAGGCAACTTTCGCTCGGTGGCGGCCTTCCGCAGGGGTTCAGCTCGGTTGACGTCTCTCATCGTTGCATAGACGCGGAACCCCTTTTCAGCGAGGTACAAGGCCATCTCCCTACCCAGGCCGCTCGAGGTGCCTGTGATGAGCACAACCTCGCTCATAGGCATCATCCTTTTCCGGTTCCCGTAATCCGACGCACGATCCCGCCAAAGTAGGCCCGTTCAAAAAGCATCTCCGGCGAATAGCGGCGAAGCCTCAAGACCAGCCTGGCCCTCCGTCCGACCACGTGTCTCAAGTTGGGGTTTGGAGCCATGAGAGCATGGTAGATGGCTTCGAGGAGGTCCTCTGTCTTCGCAGTGGAGGTGTTCACCAGCCGATCGGTCAGAACTCCGAGCCGCCGGAACCACTCGTGATATGGGCTCGTTGGGTCGGATGCTCCCCTCGCAGTCTGGCGATGTACGTCCCAGAACAGGGCCTTTGTTACACCCGGCTCCAGGAGTGTGACGTGGATCCCGAAGGGAAGCATCTCCTGATTCAGCGATTCGCCAAAGCCCTCCAGAGCGAACTTGCTTGCGCAGTATGCACTCGAGGCCACGGAACCGATCAGCCCCGCGATGGATGTAATCATGACAATGCGTCCCCTTTGGGCCATACGCATAGAGGGCAGCAGGGCCCGAATGAGAGCCATCGTATCAAACACATTTCCATCGAACAACGTCCGGAATTCCTCGTCGGAGACATCCTCGAAGAAACCCCTCAGGCCGGTACCGGGGTGAACAACAAGTCCAAAAGGAGGACCGGTCTCCTCGCACACCTTCTGGATCGTGGAGTCGATGGCCTCTCGTTTGCTGATCTCCATCTGCAAGGTCCGGACGTTGGAAAGTCCTTCCTTCCGTGCTCTCGTCTCAAGGGAGTCTGCTTGGGACGGATCGGAAGCCAGGGCAAACGTGAGAAATCCCTTTCTTGCCAGATAGAGAACGGTTTCCCTTCCAAACGCAGTGGTTCCGCCTGTGACGATCACACTATTCACGGTGGGCCTCTTTCATAGGTTTTCCCCTTTTGGAGGCCGGCGAGGAGAGAAGCCCCGAGACATCTTCAGAGAGAAGGAATTTTGCCAAGAGGTCCCCATGGAGTTCAGGCTGCTCCAGTGGCCCGTAGTGTTCCCCGTCCGGGATGAGGACGGTCTTGCACCGGGGCAGGTGCTCCTTCAGGTATTCGAAGGTCACCAGAAAATGTGATTTCATCCCGTAGACGACCAGGGCGGGATGTTCGATTTCTTCGATCTTGTCCAAGGTCATGCCCGCCACATCCTCGTAGTCCCGGACGATGGTTGTTGTGTCGAGCAGGTTCAACAGCGGTTTAGGGTTCCGCGCCCTTCCTTTGGCCGGGCCGAAATGGATGGGGATGTGCACGGTTTGTCTGAGCAAGTAGTCAATATCGTACTTCTTCTCCGGCGGCACGTTGATGCCGAACTCGCCCAGCTTGTCCACCCAGTAGTCCCATCCGACCCACTTCTCGGTCTTCCGGTGTTGCAGCAGCGCCGCGATCCCCGGTTCCAGCAGGACGAGGCGGTCCACCCGCTCCGGATGGAGAATGGCGAGGTGCAGCGCGATGTCGGCGCCGAAACTGTGGCCGATGATGTGGGCCTTGGGCATGTCCAGGGCCTCCATGAGGCCGGCAAGGTCTTTCGCCATGTGGGCCGTGGTATAGCCCGTGGGCGGCATGTCGCTCTTGCCGTGGCCACGAAGGTCGCACGCGGTCAACCGGAAAGACCCTCTCAGTTGGTCCACGAGATGGAGAAACCAGACGGCCAGGTTCCCCCCCAGCCCGTGGAGCAGGATCACATGGGGTCCCGTTCCTACCTGCAAGCAATGAAGATGAATCCCGTTTGCCAGAACCTTGGGCATGTTCTGTTCCTCTCTCGAACGATCTATTCCAGGTATCCCAGTTGCCGCAGCCTTTCTGTGATCGTCCTTTCGTCCTCTTCCGTAAGCACATCCTCTTCCTTCTCGGTCTGACGGGGCGGCACCTCCTCCGGAGGCCCTTCTTCAGCGGCTTCCTGCCTCGAGACCCTCCGAAACTCCGGCCTCAGGGCCGCCAGTGGGGGATGTCCCTCCATGGCGGCAGGCACCGGCAGGCCAAGGAGGTGAGCGGCGAGCGGGGCCACGTCGAGGAGGGACATCGCCTTCGTGTGTTGGCCTTCGACGAAACCAGGGCCCACCCCCACAAAGATGCCCTCGGGTCGGTGGGTGCCGACAGGCTCAGGCCGCTTGCGGACCGCCGTCTCGGATGCGAGGATCGAGACCAGCCCCCCGTCCCAGAGGGACAGGGTAAGATCCGGTGCCAGGGACCCATGGGGTCCGGGGAAGGCCTCTTCCCGTTTCCACACGCGGTCGACCATCGGCCTTCCCGTCGTGGGGCTCCGGACCTCGGCAAGCTTGGCGATGATCTCCTCCACGAGCGCCTTCTTTCCCTCTGTGCTCGAATCCCGGGCGTCCCCGTTGCCGAGCGGCAGTACATGGATGCCGTTACTCGACGGTGTGGCGGCAAAGGCCCGTGTTCTGTCCCAATCCATCTCAAAGGCGTGTCGGGAGATCCTGGCCATGCCCAGGTGTCTTTCGTCCGTTGCCTGAGGGATCTGGTCTTCCTTCCAGTAGAGGAGACCGTTGTCGCGAAGCCATTGATTGACGAAGAAGATGTCCCGGCTCTCTCCGAATCCATGGTCAGAGACGAGCAAGAGGTGTGTGTCCTCTTCCATTCGATCCATCAGCCATCCCAGCGTACGGTCGATCTCGCCGTAGTACTCCAGGCAGGCTGCAAGGATCGGATCCCCCCGCTGGGCTTCCTGCGCGTCCTCGGCCCAGGCAGACAGGATGGGCCAACAGAGATGCTGAATTTTGTCCGTTCCATCGAACAGGATCGACACGAACTCGGCGGGTTTCCTGTCCATCAGATAGGAGAGGATCTTGAACCAATGACGCTCCCGGCGGGTGTGGTTTTCCACGAAGGCAAGCTTCTCCTCGGACGAGCAGCCCTCGACCGCCTTTTCCTCGTGCGACATGTCCAGGACGAGCGCCTTCAGATCCAGGTCCTTTATGTCCCGGATCTCGTCGTACAGCCCCTGGGGGTGACAGGCGAGCTTGAACTGTCGCCACGTGAGCCATCCCCCGCTGATCATCGTGCCCTGGACCTGGGGCGGTGGAAACGTTACCGGAAAGTTCAACACGGTGGTTCTTTTGCCTTCACGATTCGCCAGGGTCCAAAGCGTCTCGGCTCGTACGTGCGAGGAGAGCGCGAGCCGGAGGTGGAGCGAGTCGGCAGACTCCTTCTGGAAGAAATCGAAGACGCCGTGATGGCCGGGGCTGCGGCCCGTCACCATCGATGTCCAGGCCGGTGGTGTGAGGGGGGGGATGATAGACAGCAAATCGGACCGAACACCGCGGCCGAGGGCCTTCTCGAGGTTCGGCATGATCCCTTTCCGCATGAGCGGGTCCAAGAGGGAAAAGGTGGCGCCATCCCACCCGATGAGTAACAGTTCTAAGGCCACATCCCGTTCTCCCGTGCTCTATGGTTGTGTCTCTCTGCCGGTTGTCGAAGGGCAGCGTATCTTCCTCTTCCTTGGGTGCGGGAAAGGCGCCGGAGGATTCCTTATTGGAGATGCCGGTGAAAGAAATCCACGAGTTCGTCTATCCGAATATCCCTCACCTCTCTCTGCCCGATCTCGGCCAGGAACTCTGCAAAGGGCAGGGGGCGTCCGTACTGCTGCTCTACGTTCGTGCAAAGAATCACGATATCGATCGATTCAAAGCCGAGGTGTTCGATGAGATACGTTGCACCCGTGATCGGGTCACTGTATTCCCAGTCCTCGGACAGGGAGTTGAGGAGCCCGATGAGATCATTGAAGAGCTGTTCTTTGGACAGTGTCGACATCCTGATTCTCCTGCGTTGCAATCCATGTCCAGGCGACGATCCAGTTCTTCTCCCGGAGCGTGTGTACGACCACCGGCTTCGAGGGGCTGATCGATGAACCGCGGCCCTTCTCCGATGAAGGGGAGGCGAGGATCGTTCCCGCTTGTGCGCCCCATCCGACGATCTCGATGGCGCGAGGTTCTGTCGTGGAGCCGGCCCCGAGTGCCCTGGCCAGACTTTGCCTGGCACACGCGAACCGGACCTTCCACGCTTCTCGTTCCGAAGGGCCCCGTTCTTCGATGAGTCGCGCCTCGCCGTCAGACAAGGCGAGGGCGTCCCGGGTGCCTTCCGTGGCAGGCAGCTCGGCCAGATCGACGCCGATTCGGCATTCCTGTCCCTCTGCGGCCACAGCCCACGCGAGGGCCCTCCCGTTGGTGTGCGACAGGGACAGCGCCGGCCGTAAGCCTTTCAGGCGCGGATCCTGCTGCCATGGGCCTTCGATCCTCGGCTGACCCGACGCGTCCTGAGACAACTCAAGATCCCCAGGGCCCAGCCGGATCCCGGCCTGTCTCTGGACGAGAGCGCGGAAGGCGTCCTTCGCGGCCGTTCGGCCCAGGAGCCATTCCATCTGCCCTTTCTCGTTTCCGTTCAGGGCAGCGTATGCCTCTCTCTCCTCCGGGCTGAGCACGATGTGCGACCATACCATCTTCCAGA
>JAUWSZ010000710.1 GCA_030609865.1 bacterium
ACGGCGGCTGCGCACTGCTGCTCGCCGGCCACGTGGGGTGCTTGCAGGCAGCCAGGGATCTCGGAGACGTTCGGGTGGTTGCCCTCAACGACGATCGATCCGTTCGAGAAATGAAGGGGGCGGGGCGGCCTGTGCTTCCCGTGGAAGACCGGGTCGAGATCGTAAGCGCCCTGGGCTGCGTGGACTATTGCGTGGTCTTCTGGGACAGGACGGTGGACCGTCTGCTCGAGTTCTTGCGCCCGGAAGTCCACGCCAAGGGGGCCGACTACGAAGAGGCGTCCGTGCCCGAAAGGGAGACCGAGATCCGTTACGGAGGGCAGGTCCGTATCGTCGGGCCCCGCAAAGGGTGGGCGACCACGGACCTTGTCGAGCGGATCAGGGCAATGAACGAGCGATCTGAGGACGGACACTGAGGCATAAAGTTCAGGGGTCAGGGGTCAGGTGTGGAAGAGATCTTGATCGTGCGTACGAGCGCTCTCGGCGACATCCTTCATGGGATTCCCGTGGCCGCGGCCTTGAAGGAGAGGTTCCCGCAGTGCCGGATTACCTGGGTCGTGGACGAGCGATACCAGGAACTCCTGGACGGTCATCCGTGGGTGGACCGGATCGTGATGATACGATTGAAAGAGGGGATGCGGTCCCTCCTGCACGACCGGGGAAGAAGAAGCTGGATGGGCGTTGCCCGGATGCTGCGAAGGCTTCGTTTCGACGTGGCGATCGATCTCCAGGGGTTGATGCGAAGCGGCTTTGTCACCTATCTCAGCGGGGCCCCGGTTCGGATAGGCTTTCCCAAGGGACACGTCCGAGAGACCCTGAACCGGGTCTTCACCAACGTCCGGCCGAAGAGCATACCCCCGCGCAGCCACGTGATTGACAGAAACCTGGCACTTCTCCATCCTTTAGGAATCCACACCCGGGAGAAGCGCTTTTCCCTGCGGGTGCCCCCTTCCGTCGAAGACGGGATGCAGCAGTACCTGCTCGAAAAGGATGGGGGGAGAGACGCGCTTCGGATGGCCGTGAATCCCGCCGCCGGGTGGATCACGAAGCAGTGGAGCCCGCACCGGCACGCCGAGATTGCGGACAGAATTTCGAAGGCCTGGGACGCAACGGTCTTTCTCCTCTGGGGCCCCGGGGAGAGGGGGCTCGCGGAGCAGGTGAAGAGACACATGCAACGGCCCGGTCACCTGGTGCCGGAGATGGGCCTTCCGGCGCTGGCGGCCTTCTTGCGGGGATGCGACCTTTTCATCGGCGGGGACAGCGGGCCCCTGCACCTGGCCGCTGCTCTGGGTGTGCCGGTCCTGGGCCTGTACGGGCCTTCCGATCCGGTCAGGAACGGCCCGTTCCGGGACACCGACCGGGTCGTGACCGTTGCCGAACCTTGCGGCCCTTGCTACAAGAGGAGTTGTGCGCGGGCGTCGTGCATGGATTCGATTTCCGTGGAGCAGGTCTGGCAGGCGGTGACAGACATGGTCGCGAGCCTTGCCGGAAGGTCCAGGGAAGGAGAAGCGCTTCGCGCAAGGGAAACAACCTGAACACTGCATGAAGAAAGGAGAGATATGTCCATCGACGCCGAGCTTCTGGAAATACTGGCATGCCCGAAGTGCAAGGGAGATATCCGCTTGACGGAAGAGGAAGACGGACTGATCTGCGATGCATGCAAGCTGAAGTACCCGATCAAGGACGATATCCCTGTCATGTTGATCGATGAAGCAGAGAAGCTTTCTTGACAGACAGGCCGTTCCGCATCCTCCATGGCCTGCGCGATAACGGGCAGGCATGGGGAAGCATGCTCACCTGGGTGGGGCTCGTCGCCTTTTGTGTCGCTTCCCCGATATCGATCGCAGCAACGAACATTGCGTGGGGCGTTGCCCTTGCCGGACTCCTCGTCCATGCCCTGAGCCGGGACGATCGTTTCGCGAGCCTCGTGCGCAGGACCGATCTGGATGCTCCGCTCGCCTGCTTCGTCCTTGCGTCCCTCCTTGCCGTCCTCCACTCCCTGGACATCGAAGCGAGCATTATTGAGTCCCGGTCCCTGGGACTGATGGTGATCTTCTTCCTGTTTGCCTGGCAGATTGAGACCCCGGCAAAGCGGAAGACCCTGGTCCGAATACTCATCGTGTCCTCCTGCGTGTCCGCCCTGTACGGCTGGATCCAATTCCTCACGGGCTGGGACCTCCTCGGACACTACCGGCCGGAGGCGAAGAAGGTCTGCGGCTTCTTCGGCCTCCACCTGACCTATGGCGAGCACCTCTCCATGGTCATCTGCATGGGGATGGGGCTCCTTCTCTGGGCGGACGCAAGGAGGCCGGCCCGGGTAGGGGGTGTGCTGGCCCTCGGCCTGATGGCCTCGGCCGTCCTGCTCAGTGGTTCCAAGGGTGCGCTGCTGAGCCTCGCAGCCGGCCTGGGCGTGGTCTTTGCCTTGCGGGGAAGAAAAGCGCTCGCTCTGTATGCGGTTGGCGGGATCCTCCTCTGCATCGCTGTGGACATTCTGATGGCCCACCGGCTCTGGGGAAACATCGTCACCTTGTTACAGATCGATGCGGAACAGAGGCTCGGGCCCGCGGCCTCGA
>JAUWSZ010000321.1 GCA_030609865.1 bacterium
GAAAGGAGACTCGAAAGGGATCCCGTGACACCCACGGCGGTCACGTCTTGTTGAAACTGCTGCTGGAAGCGACGAATCGCCTCGAGGGGTTGCCCGTTGTGCGGACTGAAGTGATCGTCGACCATCTTCCCGGAGGAGTCCAGAGCCACGGCCTTGATGTAGCAGGAGCCTATATCGATGCCCATCCGCATGGTGAGTTCCCTCGAGCCGTCGATTTCAGAAGAAGCCTAATATCTAATTGGATTATTCGAAAACAGTCAAGGAAGCAGGCAAAAGAAGGTAAAAGGAAAAAGGTGAAAGGGCAAAGCAGGGGGCAGGGATCAGGGACCAGGGGTCAGGGATCAGGCCCCGCCGCGCAGCCCCGGAAAGCGGTGCGAGTGGTAGGAGGGAAGAAGGGTCGAGGGCAACGAGCGACGGAACGTTCTCAATTGGGGAAATTGCGAGGAGCAACGACCCAGGAAGTCGAAGCGGAGCGGAGGTTGTGATGCATTGGAGCGACGCGGCAATCCCCTGGCTTCATTGCGAAAAGGACACGGAGCGGGGAGATTGCCACGGCCCTTTGAAAAGGGCCTCGCAATAACCACAATTAGGCGTGCGCGCAGCAATGGGCTCGATAGTCTTGGGGTTGCACCAGCTATTTGTCGCCTTGTTCCCTCTCGGCTAGGGGTTGTAGCAGAGAAGAGTTCGCAGGCAGGGGGTTAGCGGCTTTCGCTCTTCTTGCCTCGCAGTGGGGAGAGGGGGGGGCCTGACCCCTGACCCCTGATCCCTGATCGCCGGAGCCCAAGCAAATCGAATTGGAACAGGGATAGCACCTACAAAACCACTTCAGGGATCTCCAATTCCCCCTTGGCAAAGGCTGCCAGGAAGGCCTTGACCACTCGCGGATCGAACTCGGTCCCCGATCCCTTTACGATGATCGCCTTGGCCTCGAAAGGGGACATGGCCTTCCGGTAGGGGCGGTCGCTCGTCAGGGAATCGTACACGTCGCCCACCGCGATGATACGAGCCTCCAGGGGAATTTCCTCTCCGGTCTTGGCGTGATAGCCGGAGCCATCGAATTTGTCGTGATGGGCCAGGATGATCGGGATGATCCGACGCAGTGCCCCGCCTGCCGGCTCCAGCATGGAGGCGCTCTTTTCCACGTGTTTCTTCATCTCGACGAACTCATCCTGGGAGAGGCGCGCAGCCTTGTAGAGAAGCTGCCGGCTGGTGTCGAGCTTGCCGATGTCGTGCAAAAGGGATGCGGCGCGGACGTCCTCGATCCTTTCGGGGCGGAGCCGCAGGTAGGCTGCAATCTTGGTCGCATAGATGGAGACCCGGTAAGAATGGTTCTCCGTGTATTTGTCCTTGGAGACGAACTGCCGCAGGATGTGTAACAGGCCATGGTAGGTCTCCCGCAACTCCTTGAGACGGGCCCGGCTGTTTTCGTGGAGAGTCCCCATGGCATAGGCCGTGACCACAAGAATGCCGGCCCAGGCCGTGATGTCATACCATCGACCCTGCACGAACTGCATCTCCACGGCATTGTTGAAGAGCTTCGTGTTGAAATGTGCGAGAAGCCCAACCAGAAAAACACTTGCAAAGGCGGTCAAGGTCGCGTGGCGGCGACCGTAGAAATAGGCGGAAAACAGGGTGGGGAGCGTGTAAAGGCCGAGGAGCATGCGATGGCCGGTGATCAGGTAGTTCATCAGTGCGGCGATGGCCAGCAGAGAAAGGATCAGCCAAAGCTCCTTGTTTACTTCTGTCAGTCGGTCGAGCACCGTGGACCCCATGGCTTTGAAGTCGAGGCCCTTCGAGGTGGACTCCTCCTCCGGAACAAGAGGCAGGTCGTCCGATAGGTCATGATAGTGGAAATCTTCCGCGCCCGGGTTGATTGCCTGCAATGTGAGTTTTCCGCCCGGGTGATCATCCTGGCTCTCTACCTCGTGGGCGGCTTCTTCCTTGCGCACCGGATCCATGATTTCCCCTTCTACGTGGAAACAGTTGTCCATTGACACCCCTATTCTTCGTCAAGTGAGAAAGAAATCTGTAGTTCAGAAATGGTTTTTATCGGGAAAAAGTGGCCGAGATTTAATCTTTTTCTGTTGAAGTTCCGATCCTCAAAGAGGGCAAGCGAACCTTGCATTCACTGTTGGGACATGCACATGAGTGGTAAGAAACCGTCCCGGCTGCGCATTCTCGTGGCGGACGACGAAGAGTTCATCCTGGATTTCCACAAGTATATCCTTTGTGACGACAAGGACTTGAACAAGCCTTCGGCCACATCCTTCGACGTGGTCTGCTGTCGTCAGGCGGAGGAGGCAGTCGAGGCCGTCCGCAAGGCGAGGAAGCAGAAAAGGCCTTTCTCGGTGGTCTTCCTGGATGTGTGCATGCCGCCGGGGCAGGATGGAATATGGGCGGCGGAGCAAATCCGGAGACTGGACCCCCACACACAGTTCGTTTTGATGACGGGCAATTCCGACGTCGATCCCCTCGAGGTGGTGGAACGTGCCCCTCCTCCGGAAAAGTTGCTCTACGTTCGCAAGCCGCTCCACCCCCAGGAGGTCCGGCAGTTTGCCTCGGCGCTGAGTGCAAAATGGGAAGCGGAGCAGAAGCTCGAATGGGTTAACGCGCAATTGGAATCCCGGGTCAAGGAACGCACCCAGCAACTCCAGGAGGCCTACGAGGGCCTCAAAAAGCTGGACACGATGAAGGACGCGTTCCTCTCTTCCGTATCCCACGAGTTGCGAACGCCCCTGACCTCGATCCGCTCCTTCTCGGAGATCCTCCTGCGCTACGACGAGGTGGACCCACAGGATCGGCAGGAATTTCTGGAGATCATCAATTCCGAGAGTGAAAGACTGACCCGGCTGATCAACGACCTTCTGGACCTGTCCCGGATCGAATCGGGCAGGATGGTCTGGCACGACGATCTCATGTCCCTGGCCGAGGTGATCAGGGAAACGGCACGGGGGCAGCACTGTGCCCTTCAAGAGAAGTCCCTTCGGTTGGCGCTCGACTTACCGGACGATCTGCCCTTCGTCTTCGCGGATCGCGACAGGATTCAGCAGGTGATCACGAACCTGCTGGGAAATGCGATCAAGTTCTCCTTCGACGGGGGAGAGATCCGAATGCGGGCGGAGATGTTCGAGGGGAAGCGATCCCGGGAGGCTTCGGACTGGATAAGGGTGAGCGTCTCGGACCAGGGGATCGGTATCGAGGAGAAGGATCGAGAGCTCATCTTCGACAAGTTCCGCCAGGGTCTGAACGACCATTTGACAGAAAAGCCGAAAGGGACCGGGTTGGGCCTGCGCATCCGCAAGGAGATTGTCGCCTATTACGAAGGAAACCTCTGGGTGGAAGGTCGGAAGGGAGGGGGGAGCACCTTCTCCTTCACCCTGCCCGCGGTTCCCGCCTCTGTCAGGCCGATCGAGGAAGGCGAAGCGGTTGAAGACCTGGCAGGAGGCAACGGCAAGAAGACCATCCTGCTGGTGGACGATAATCACAACATGCGCAAGCTGTTACGGTATCAGTTCCAGAGACGGGGACACAGGGTTCTGGAGGCGGCCTCCGGGAACGAGGCCCTGGAGGTGGTTCACCGGACCCACGTGGACCTGATTACCCTCGACCTGATGATGCCCACGATGAGTGGGTACGACTTGCTGGGGATGCTAACGGACGACCCGATGACAAAGGACACACCGATCCTGATCATCTCGGTCGTGGAAGACAAGGAAAAGGGCATTCTTCTGGGGGCCAGCGACTACCTAATCAAGCCCTTCCGGGAGGGAGAACTCGTTCAAAAGATCCAGTCCCTGCTCGGAGAAGAGAAGCGTTCCGTCCTCGTGGTGGACGATGAGCCTGCCGTTTCAGAGTCCCTTCGCCTGCAGTTGGAGGACAAGGGCTTTCTGGTCGAGGTGGCCCAGGACGGGGACGAGGCGATAGGCCGTCTGGAGACGAGGGTCCCGGACCTTGTCATCCTCGATGTCATCATGCCCGGCAAGAACGGCTATGAAGTGCTGCGCTGGATCCGCAATGACCCGAAGACCTCGGACCTTCCCGTCATCATCCTCTCTGCCCATCCTCTGGTCGGGGAGCACGAGGAGCTGCTCCACCTGGGTATTGACGCGCATTTCAAGAAGTCAGAAGGCCTCTCTGCCCTGTACGAGAAGGTTGATTCGGTCCTCAGGCCTCCGTCCCACTGAGCCCTGCCCCCATCGAGTTTTTTCAAGAAAGCGCTTGACAGAAGGTGGGAAGAATTGCTATAAAGGAAACGAATGATACGCATATCGTTTTCATAAATACCAAAAAGAGGGGGCTGGGGGTGACGAAGGTCACAAAAGGCCGGCCCAGTCGAACGGAGAAGACCCGCAAGAGGATCATTGCCCACGCGGAGAGGGTGTTTCGGGAACGGGGGTTTCGCAAGGTCACGGTCGAGGAGTGGTGCGCCGACCTCGGGATGAGCAAGCGCACCTTCTACCGCCACTTCCCTGATCGGGATGCACTGGTCGTGGCCGTGGTGGTTGAAAGGGTCGAGGGTTATGTGCCCGCGATTCTCGAGAACCTGACCTCGTCCGGGCCGGTGGACGGAATTCTCAGGAAGCATTTCGGCCTGTTGATCCACAACGTTCTTTCGAACGTCTCGACGCAGATGATGGTGGATATTCAGGTCCTGATGCCCGAACTC
>JAUWSZ010000333.1 GCA_030609865.1 bacterium
GATGGAATCCTCTCCGATGGCTGCGCCCGCGAGGAGATTCCGCCATGACCGCCCACGAGAAGGAGGATGCGCCATGACCACCGACAGTACGGGGACAAAGCCGAGGGATATCGAACAGCTCACGATCGATCGCCTTCCGAAGTCGAAAGCGATCCTGGACAGGGCAAAAAAGGTGCTCCTGTCCCCAACGGCGACTGGCCCTTTCCGGGCTCCCAAGGCTGTAGCCTTTGTGAAGCATGCGAAGGGGTCGAAAATCTGGGATGAGGACGGGAACGAGTATGTGGACATCACGATGGCCTATGGACCTTTGATTCTCGGCCACAGCCATCCCGTTGCTGTCGAGGCAATGCGCAATGCTTGCGACAAGGGCACGGTCTACTGCATCGCCCACGAACCCGAGGTGCAGATGGCAGAGTTGATGGTCGATTCGATTCCCTGCGCCGAGCGAGTCACATTCAGCAACTCCGGCACCGAAGCGACCATGCATGCCATGCGGATCGCTCGGGCCTGCACGGGAAAGGACAAGATTGCAAAATTCGAGGGCGGCTATCACGGTGTCCACGACTATGCGCTCGTCAGCAGCATCCTGGCCGAGCCCACAGGGCCGATCGAAGACCCGCTAAGCGTACCCGACAACCCCGGGATCCCACAGGGGACGGTCGACCAGGTGCTCACCCTGACCTACGACGCCCAGGAAAGCCTCGACAAGATCAGAAGACACAAGGATGAGCTGGCGGCGGTCATCATCGAACCGGTTCCCAGCTCCTACCTCGTCGATATGAGGGAATTCCTACAGGGGCTCCGTGAAGTCACGAAGGAATGCGGGGTGTTGCTCATCTTCGACGAGGTGATCACCGGCTTTCGACTCGCATACGGAGGGGCCCAGGAGTTCTTCGGGATCACGCCGGACATGGCAACCTATGGCAAGATCATCGGTGGTGGTCTGCCTGCAGGTGCGGTAGCAGGCACCACCGAGGCGATGGAGCCCTTGATCACGACCGGAGACCCGCTGCAGGATTATCAGGAAAAGCTCCTGACCATCGGCACCTTCAGCGGCAACCCCCTGACCATGACTGTCGGCAGGGCGGTTCTCCAACACTTACGCGACAACCCGCAGATCTATGAACACATCAACCACCTGGCGGACAGGATCAAGAGCGAGGTCCACAACTTCGCCGAGGCAAACGGTTTCGATCTCCGCCTGATCGGCCTCGGGTCCTGGTTCATTCCCCATTTCGTCCCGGCCGATCCGAAGAACCCCCGCGATCTGCGCGACATTGCGGACATGATGAGACAGGAAATCCTCTGCCAGTACATGAGGCACCACGGCGTGTACCTGCCCGACCTGCACACCGTGTTCATGTCCGAGGCGCACACAGAAGAAGACGCGGACAAGGTTGTCGATGCCTTCAAGAAATCGCTGGTGGAGATGAGGGAGGACGGACATGTCTAGGGGGGACGATCAATCACCGTTCATGACCGCCCAGGCAACCCGCACGGCCGGCCGGCCGTCCCCGGCGGTCGTCACGATCGTGACGTTCCGGGCCGAGCAATAGGGACACATGAAATACTGGGTGGTTCCGTCATTTACGAGTTGAACCTCTGAGCTCCCCGGAAGCATGCCCCCGTGTTCTCTCCCCCCGAGCATGCCCACCACAGACAGAGCGCTGTCGCAAATACGGCATCTGATTTCTTCCACTGGAGCTCACCTCGCTTCATCGTTTCGGGTCGGAAACAGTACAAAAACGGTGCCAAGGCCGCAGTCCGCCCGATCGAGATCGTAACTCCTTGGAATCATTCGAACAAATGGGGAAGGCGCTTCTTCTTTGCCCTGCGGGGAAAGAGGGGTGGCGGAGGGATTTCTCAGTTTGATTTTCATCTTGAGAGCGGTGGGGCAAGAAACAAAACGACCCCCTGCCGGAGAAAGCAGGGAGCCGCACAAGGGAAGGAAAAAAAGTTGAGAGGTTATTCGATTCTACGAATTGACAATGTGTTTGTCAAGAATAAACATTAATAAATCGACGAGGGGGTCGACCCGTCACGATGAAATATGCGGGCTAACCTCGAACAAAGGTCCAGATCGAGTACAGGAAGGCGATCCCTACAGCGCTGGAGAGGAGCAAGATGAGTCCCCGCAGGAACCCCCACCAATCGATCCGCCCCCGATCTATCGGGGGCTGTGTTTGAGGATTTGAATTCTCAAGACCGAACACTTGGCTTTCTCCTCGCGGTTAAACCGTTCTGAAATTCATAACGGAGACAGTTAACAATAGCAAAGCACCGGTTGAAATGCAAACGTTTTCTCAGACACAACGCCGTCATCTGGGATGCAGTCGGAATCGTAGTAGAAGGATATTCTCGGACAGCCTCCAAGAATCGATCTGCCTTACGTGGGGCGAGGTGAATCAGATAACAATCGATTCCTCCATCGAGCCCCTGATCAACCGGGTGTTGTTCGAGATCTCCAGGATGAGCAGCGGAAGGTGGGCCAGGGCGCAGTTGGCAGGATTCAGAGATGATTCAATTCCCTGGCTCTCGACGAACCAGAGTTGGCATTCCTCCCTCAGGCAATTCACCTTCTTGTCCTCACTGCTCATGAAAGGGCATATTTTCGTTTGTTCCATGGTCAGCCTCCAGACCTCCTGGGTTAGATCCTGGATTCCAGGCATGAAGATGTAGGTGAACGATTCTCGAGCGGAGGATTCAATATCAAAGTGAAGGTAAAGTGTCGATTTAATTAGGAGTCGTAACCCACTGATTTTATTGGTGCCCCCGGCGTGACTCGAACACGCGACACCGGGATTAGGAATCCCGAGCTCTATCCGCCTGAGCTACGGGGGCATTTCGATGATTGCCGGTCAAGGTTGACCCTAACGATTCAACATAACGGGTAAACTAACGATAACAGATTTGTTATGGATGATCCACTCTGTCAAAGTTTGTCCATTCCGTTCTTTTTCCCTTCTCGACCTCGTAGCCCCCTCCGACCTGTCGACTTCGCCACATTATTTTCCCAATAGTGGAACCGAGTTTCCTCCCAAACCGTCTTTCCCACACCGGGCCGGACGATGCCTTGCCTGGATAACTCACCAGGACTATTGAGGTCTTTCACGCACATCGTACTGGCACATTTCTTGATGTGCAACCAGGCAAGATACCGGGCGTGCAGCCTTGGCGGCACATCCCCCTTCTCCCTTTCAAGGAGGCTCGACCATGAACCCCATCCGCCTCGTCTTCGGGGTCCTGCTGCTGTCGCTTTGCGTATTCGGCCTCCCGGAAGGCTGCCTCGTTTTCGCGTCCCACACGGCGACGCCCCCCCCTCCCGTCTCTGACACGGACCCGGGCAGCCGGATCGCCCCTGAGTGGAATCGAAAGCCTTCCGGCAGGGGATCTGGGGGCAGGGTCAGTGCAGTTTCACCCTTCTTCTCTGCAGGTCCTCGAGAAATCCCTGCACGAGCTTGAAGGCCTGTAACTTGCCTTCGAGGAACTTCATCCATTCATCATTCGGGTCGGATCGACGCTGGAACACAAGGTCCTCCTCCGTCTGCTCCGTCATTTTCCGGACGAAACGTAGAATCTCCTCCACATCTTTCATCCCTTCCTCCGAATCCCAATCGATGTTCCAGAGGCGTATTGTTCCACATACGGGTCGGAAAAAGAAGTGAAAATTTGACACGACTTTCGTCCGACCTATAATCTCTTGTAGGCATCGAACAAGGAAGCCGGGAGGGTCGACAAGGTGATCATCGTCATGCAGAAAGGGGCGAGTGCCCAGCAACTCAAAGCCGTCAAGGCGCGGATTCGGGAGTTGGGCTATCGAGCCCATGTCATTCGTGGTGAGACCCGACAGGTGATCGGAGCCGTCGGGGATGAGCGCGGAAAGGCGAGGCTGCAAGACCTTCAGTCGCTTCCGGGTGTCGAGTCTGTCGTCCCGATCCTCAAGCCTTACAAGCTGGCCAGCCGGGAGATCAAGACCGGTAAGTCGATCGTACAGATCAGCAAGAACGTACGGTTCGGCGATCACAAGATCGTGGTCATCGCGGGTCCCTGTTCGGTTGAGAGTGAAGAACAGATCATCGCGACAGCCCGTGCGGTCAAGGAAGCGGGAGCCTCCATGCTCCGCGGAGGTGCGTTCAAGCCGAGAACATCCCCGTATGCCTTCCAGGGAATGGCGGAAGAGGGCCTGAAGCTGCTGGCAAAGGCGAGAAAACTGACCGGCCTTCCCGTGGTGACGGAGGTCCTCAACCCGAAGGACCTCCCCCTGGTGAAGAGATATGCCGACATGATCCAGGTGGGTGCACGGAACATACAGAACTTTGCCCTGCTCAGGCTCTTGGGCAAGGCGAGAAAGCCGGTTCTGCTGAAGCGCGGCATGGCGACCACCATCGACGAGTTTCTCTTCTCGGCAGAGTACATCCTCAGCGAGGGAAACGATAAGGTCGTACTCTGTGAACGAGGCATACGCACCTTTGAGACCGCTACACGCAACACCCTGGACTTGAGTGCCGTCCCCGTGCTCCGACAACGGACACACCTCCCCGTCATCGTGGATCCCTCCCACGCGGC
>JAUWSZ010000285.1 GCA_030609865.1 bacterium
GATGGGAAGCGAAAAGGAAGGCTCGGCCGGCGACCCCCAGGCAGGCCTGCCCAAATGGATCGCGTGGGAAATCACGGGTCGATGCAACCTGCACTGCATCCACTGCCGGTCCTCCTCGGACGACTCCGAGGAAGCCGGGGAGTACACCGGCTCGGAGGCCAGGGGCCTGATCGACCAGCTTGCCGATTACGCTTCCCCGGTTCTTGTGCTCTCAGGAGGAGAGCCGCTGCTTCGGGAAGACTGCTTCGATCTGGCCCGTTACGGAACGGACAAGGGCCTGCGGATGTGCCTGGCCACGAACGGGACGCTCGTGGACGAAGCGGTGTGTGAAGAGATTCGAGGGTCCGGCATTCGGATGGTTTCCCTGTCCCTCGACGGTTCCAGACCGGAGATCCACGACGATTTCAGACAGCAGTCGGGGGCCTTCGAGGGGGTGATGAGGGCAGCCTCGCACTTCCGAAGGTTCGAGATCCCGTTCCTGATCAACTCCTCCTTCACGAAGAGGAACCAGGAAGACATCGAGAACGTCTACCGTTTGGCCAAGGAACTGGGCGCCAGGGCCTGGTACCTCTTCATGATCGTACCGACAGGCCGAGCGGAAGGGGCCTTGGACGAGTTGATCTCCCAGGAGGACTACGAGAAGATACTCCACTGGCACTACGATCAGGAACAGGATGAGACCGAAATACTGATGCGTCCGACGTGCGCCCCCCACTATTTCCGGATTGTCCGACAGCGGTCCAAGCGGGAAGGAAGAAAGTGGAAGCAGAGGAGCCTGGCCTTTGCCACGGGCGTCGCCAAGGGATGCCTGGCGGGTCAGCATATTGCCTTCATCGATCGGTTCGGGAACGTGAGGCCCTGCAGCTACTTCTCAGAGGCGGCAGGCAACCTGAGGGAACAGTCTTTTCAGGAGATATGGGAAAACTCGGCGCTGCTGAACAACTTGCGCGATTTCGACAAATATGAGGGAAAATGCGGCTCCTGCGAGTACCTCCGGGCTTGCGGAGGGTGCAGGGCACGAGCCGCGGCCCTGAACGAGGGGGACTATCTGGCTGAGGAACCCTTCTGCACCTACGTGCCGATACGCTCAGCAAAGGAAGAAGCGAAAGATCGAAACTGAAGGAGACCTATGCCTACCGTCCCTCGGTTCGTCAAAGCGTGTTTGGCCCAGCCCGTGGACCGTATCCCTGTCTGGATCATGCGGCAGGCGGGCCGGTATCTGCCCGAGTACCGGAAGCTCAGGGGGGAGTATCCGTTCCTGACCCTCTGCAAGACCCCGGCATTGGCCACGGAGGTGACCCTCCAGCCCCTCGAGCGGTTCCGCATGGACGCGGCCATCCTGTTCTCAGATATCCTCCTCCTGCTCGAAGCCATGGGGGTGGACCTCGCTTTTGACGAGAAGGTGGGCCCCAGGCTCGGCCGCGGGGAGAGTGGCGAAGAACGGGTCCGGTCCCTCTCCGTACCGGATCCTGTGCAGGAGATGGGGTACGTGCTGGATGCGATCCGGCAGATAAAGGGCTCCATCCCGGATGGGTGTGCCCTGATCGGGTTCAGCGGGGCTCCTTTCACTCTCGCCACCTACCTGATCGAGGGAGGTTCCTCCAGGGACTTCTATGCCACGAAGTCTTTCATGTACCAGGAGCCGGCCGCGTTCCACCGGCTGATGGAGACGTTGGCCGAGGCGCTGGAGCTGTTCCTCAAGGCCCAGATAGAGGCGGGCGTGGACGCGATCCAGCTCTTCGATACCTGGGCGATGATTCTGTCGCCTGCAGATTACAGGGAGTTCGTCCTGCCGCATATGCAGCGCCTCGTGGCCGGGCTGAAAGACAAAGGTGTGCCCACGATCCATTTCTCCCTCGGGACCTCCACCCTGTTGGACTCGATGGAGCAGATAGGGACGGACGTCCTAAGCCTCGACTGGAAGATCGACATCGGAGAGGCCAGGGAGCGGTTGGGACCCAACAGGGCGGTTCAGGGCAACCTGGATCCCTTTGCGCTGTTTCAGCAGCCGGCAAGGCTCGAGGAAAGCGTCCTCAAGGTTCTGGAAAAAGGGTCCCGGTGGCCGGGCTATGTCTTCAACCTGGGGCACGGGATTCACCCGAAGACCCCGGTGGAGAATGTGGAAAGACTTGTGGAAGTGGTCCATGATTTCCCGGTTCGTCAGGCAACGTAAGGGTCGAGGGGATGATCAGGGGAAAGACCGGCATCGCCTTGTTGAACATGGGGTCTCCTGCGTCGCCCGGTGACGTGCGGAGGTTCCTGAGGCAGCTCTTTCTCGACATAGAGATGGTTCATTTCCCGGGGGAGAGGCTCGTCCGCCCGTTCTTCGCGGCCCTGATCTCCAGCCTCCGGGCCGGGCGGGCTCGCCGGCGTTACCGGGTTCTTGGCGGTACGTCTCCTTTGCTGCAGCTCACGCAGGATCAGGCCGTCGGCCTGGAAGGGGCCCTCCTCGAAAGGGGCTACAGCGTGCCGGTGGAGGTCTGCATGCGATACAGCCATCCCTTTTCCACGGAGGCGGTCGGAAGGCTCCGGGCGAGAGGGGCGGGCGAGATCATCGGGCTCCCTCTGTATCCCCAGTTCAGCCGTTCCACGAGCGGTTCTTCTCTGCTCGCACTGCGGCAGGCGGTGCAAGGTCTTCGCCCCGGCCTGTCCTTTCAGGAGATTACGCACTGGTACGATGATCCGGATTACCATGCGGCCCTCGGGAGGCGAATCCTTGCATGCAGAGAAAGGCTTGCCCGTGAGGAGGGAGTGGGGCTCCTGCTCGTGGCCCACAGTGTTCCGGAGCGGTTCGTCCTGAGGGGGGACCCCTACGTCGAGCAGGTGGAGAAGACGGTGACGGGAATCCTGAATGTGCTGGACAGAGAAACGAGTGCACACCTCCCGTGGCTGCTGGCCTACCAGAGCCAGGTGGGGCCCATACGATGGGTCGGGCCCACGGTGGAGCAGGCCCTGGAGGCGATACTCGGTGACGGGCTTCGAAGCGTGATCGTTGCCCCTGTGAGCTTTGTGTCCGATCACCTGGAAACCCTGTACGACATCGATCTCCTTTACCGTAGGCAAGCGATCGAGATGGGGTTCGAACGATTCGAGAGGACCGAGTCCTTGAACGCGAGCGATGACTTTGTCGACCTTCTCGCAGGCCTCGTGATCCACCGATTCGAAGAAGCCCTCTCGAGGTCAGAGAGAAACCAAGACCCACGGACGGACGGGACGCTATGAAACTGGTCGTTGTTGGAGGCGGAATTTCCGGACTCGCCACAGCCTTCCGGATCCGCGAGCGGTTTGAAGCACACGGGCGGCCCCTCGAACTCCGGGTGCTCGAGGCCGCGGAGCGGACGGGCGGAAAGATTCGCACCGAACTCCACGAAGGGTATCGCTTCGAGTGGGGCCCCAACGGCTTCCTGGACGGGAAGCCGGACACGCTCGAGCTCTGCAAGGATTTGGGGATCGAGGACGATTTGCTTCCCTCGACTGAGGCGGCGAGGAAGAGGTACGTTTTTTCCTGCGGGGCCCTGCATCGGGTGCCCGAGTCTCCGGTTTCCTTTTTTCGATCGTCGCTCCTCACTCTTCGGGGCAGGCTTCGTGTCATCAAAGAGGCCTGGGCGCCGATAACACCTCCCGGGCTCGATACGAGCGTTGCCGAGTTCGGGAGGCGTCGCCTCGGGAAGGAGGCCGCGGAGAAGCTGCTGGATCCGATGGTATCCGGAATCTTTGCCGGCGATCCCGCGGTCATGAGCCTTGCCTCCTGCTTTCCGAGAATTGCCGAGATGGAGCAGGAGCACGGCAGTCTGCTGCGGGCCATGGTCGCCTTGCAGAGGCAGAGGAAGAGGGCGCGCAGGGATGCGGCGGGGTCGCAAGCAGGGGACGAGCCGGGCGGCACGAAAGCCAAGCAGGGGGGCGGCCCAGCGGGGCCGGCAGGGGCCTTGACCTCCTTTGAAGGGGGGATGGAGCAACTCGTCCAGGTACTCGAGGAGCGTCTCGGCAAGGCTGTCCGGAAGGAGTGCGTCGTCACCTCGTTGATTCCGGTGCAGGAGGAAGAGGCGAACGGGTATCGAATACGCTATCGACATCAGGGTGTCGAGCAGGAGATGTCGGCCGATGCCGTGGTGCTTGCCGTTCCCGCCTATGAAGCGAAGCAGATCCTCGCGGAGATGGAACCGGCTGTCTGCGAGTTCCTCGCGGGCATCCCGTATGCACCGCTGGTTGTTGTCGGCCTGGGTTTCTCGAAGGCCGAGGCGCCCGGCCCCCTGGACGGCTTCGGTTTCCTGGTGCCCCACCGGGAAGGAAGCCCCGTGCTGGGTTCTCTCTGGACCTCGAGCATCTTTCCCGGCAGGGCCCCTGAGGATTGTGTCTTCACGCGCAACATGGTTGGGGGCTGGCGGAACGACTGGGCGACATCCTTGGAGGAGGAGGAGTTGGAAGAGATCGCGTCCGCCATGCTGGAGCAGGCGGTCGGAAGCAGGGGGCGGGTTCACTTTCGAAGTTGTGTGCGCCACGCAAAGGCCATTCCCCTCTATTTTCTCGGTCATGGACGGAGATTGGATGCGATCGAGGAGCGTTTGGCGCGGTTTCCAGGGGTGTACCTGACCGGCAACGCTTACCGGGGCGTGGCCCTGAACGACTGTGCCCGGGAGGCCGTGCGGATTGCTCGCAGGGTGGAGCAGGATCTCATCCAGGGACGGGATCAGGGGGAGGAGGCTGCGCAGTGAATGCCGGAAGGCCTGCGGACCCACCTGGTGCGGAAGGATACCGGGTGGAGGTCGGGCAGGCGGGCATGCGAATTGACCGGTTCGTGAAGGACCGGCTCCCCGAGTTGTCCCGCCGGGAGATCGTCTTCTGGATCCAGGAACAGGGAATCCTCTGTAACGGACGGCCTGTCAGGAAGGGGGCGATCCTGCGCGAAGGGGATCGGGTGGAGCTTCGAATCCCCTTCGGATCGACCGGAGGAGGCGTCGTCCC
>JAUWSZ010000153.1 GCA_030609865.1 bacterium
ACCATCTTGATGCGCCATTATTTCCTCCCCTGTCAATATGGATCATAACCCGGGCCGATGAATCGGGCAAAGCATCATATAATCCATTCATTGCACTTTTTAAAAGTGAAGTGAACTGGCCCCACTGAACGCTGGTATCATAACTGCCGCCTACCTTTCCTTCAGGCCACAGGAAGCCGCCAATAATCTCATTCCCTATCTGCACCATATCGGGTGCAGCGCCTTCTTCTTTTAAGGTTGATATAACCTTGTAAGTATAATTGCGGATACTGTCCCGAAGAACATTGAAACTTAATCCCTCCCATGCGGCCGGTTTATACTGCTTACCCGGATCAGCCCATGTATCGGAGTAGTGAAAATCAATAAGAAGTTTAAGGCCGTTTGCTTTTACGCGCTTCGCCATATCGATTGTTTCTTGAAATCCGACATAACCATTTGCGGGTGTATGCCAAATCCTCAGTCTTATGTAATCAACTCCATGCTGCTTAAAAATATCCAAAGGAGGATGGGCAGATCCATCGAGAAAGAACTGCCCGCCTACAAACTCGGCGGCTACTTGAATCGACGCTGTGATGGACCACCAGGATTTCAGTCCCTATGGCGAGGATACACGCGATTTCACGACATGGTGTACATACACAGTCTCAAGGGGGCTCCCTCATGAATGTGCTACGACATATTTGTGGGGCAAGGGCAGGGCTAGCCTTCACAGAGAGAACCCTCCAAAGATGGAAGATGATCCAGATCATCGCCCTCCTCCCCCTCTTCGTGTCGGTCGTCCTCATGCTCTATTTCAAGGGCTCCATGCTGGGGACCATCGTATTCTTCATGGTTCTCATCGTGGGGGTCGTCTTGCCGCAGATCTGTCGCAACGTGATCGAATCCCATCTCATCCTCCTGGAAGAGATCGAGAGCCTGCGAAAAGAGATAGCGAAATAGGATTCAGGCGGCATAGGTTTCGAGAAGATAGCGCTTGATATCCGCGGATTCGAACATCTCCGTCCCGGTATTCGGATCGATCAGGTAGGGGACCATCATCTTCCCGGACCGCTCGACAAAGGCAGCTCGGCTCGGGCTTCCTTTGGCCACATTGTGAAGCACGTAGGGTATTTCGAGGCTGCACAGGACCTCCCGGACGATGCGACAGTAGGGTGATGCTTCGAAGCTGTACAACTCGAGCGGCTGATCCGGCTTCCGCGAGGGGGAGTAGCGCATGCCCTTCGTCCCCCGAAGAGGGATCCCGAGCGAAGAAGTGAAAAGATAGACGGGGCCGCCCGCGTACAAGAAGGGGACCGGGCCCTTTCCATACTGCTCGAAGAGGGTACGTACGATCTCATCCGATTCGTACATCTTCTCCCCGGTGTTCGGGTCCTTCAGGAAGGGAAACTGTGTTTTTCCCCCCTCTTTTTCGACCTTGGGCCGATAGGTGGGGCCACCCTTGGGACAAGGGTAGATAACAGCCTCCAGGTCGAGATAAGTGAGTGCCTCCCTTACCTTTCGGCAAAAGGGACATGCCTCGAACTCATAGAGTTCAAGGAGTTGCTCCGGCCGCTTCCCCAGGGGGCCCGCCTTCAACCCCGCCCCCAACCTGGCTACCGAGAGGGCAAGGGCGCTGGCCACATCGATCGCTCTGTGCATACCCGTTCTCCTTCGTTCACTCTTCCATCATTTTCTCGAGCCGCCTGAGGTTGACCCTCAGGCGATCGTCGTTCGGCCGGATCTTCAAGGCCTCCGACCAGTGCTCTTGGGCCCCGTTCCAGTCTTTCTCGCTGAGACGTGCGAAGCCCTCATCCACATGGCGGTGGAAGGCATCCGGGGCAGGCTCGGCCGGTTCGGCAACCGGCTCGGCAACGGGTTCGGCACGGTCCATCTCTGCTTCGGTGTCGACTCCCGCCGCCTCCTCAGCCCCCTCGCCAGCAGGATGGGTGCCCTCGGGCGCCTGATAGCTCTCCCCGGGCCTAAGGGGCAGGGAGATCTCTTCCGAGAGCGGCTCAGGTGGTTCCCGCTCCTCGGAGATTTCCCTGCTCTCGACAACCTCCAGCAGGAAAGACGGAAACTCCTTCGGGTTGAAGGGCTTTTCCAGGAACACGGCAGAGGGGGAGAGCCTTCCTGCGGGCAGGCATTCCAGGGGGAGGGATTCCGCAATGATGATCCACTTCCAAGCCCCGCCTTCGAAGGCCTCATCCCCGGCCAGGTGACGGGCTGCCTTCCAGGCCTGTTCCCACCCGTCTACGACAATTACGTGAACAGACTCCCGATCGCAGATCTCCTTTGCCGCAGAAGGATCTTTCACGCAATCGATCACGATCTGGTCTTCGAGATGGGCAAGCGTCCGGGTCAACTGCCACAGCAGTCGATGGTCAAGCCCCAGAAACAGGATGTGTATCTTCTCGTGATTCTCCACGGAAAGCCCCTACGTGCCCCTACCGCGACTCGACTGTCTGCTCTGGCGGTAAAGGATCCCGATGAACAATGAACTGAGGACCACAACCGGCAATGTGAGTCGGACGAACCGCCTTCGCCTTTGCTCGAGCAGGTTCTCCTGGGCCTCCTCCAGAATCCCCCCGGACAGCCTGATTTGTTCCTCCGGCACCGGAAGGACGCCGATCAGATTTTCTCCTACGGGCGCCACAGCGAGAAACCATTGTCTCCTGTGCGACCGACCGGAAGAGTCCGAGGTGTCGATCGAGAGATAGCCGCCTCGGAACCCGTTCGCATCCATTCGCTGCAAGGTGCGAAGGAAGGCCTCCCTGCCCTCCGGCTCGCCCAGGAATACAGCCGACCCATAGGGCGGTTCGGACGGATACAGGATGCGCAACCCTACCCTCTCCACCACGATAAGCGCCTCTTCCGGCCCGGAGAAGAGGTCGAAGCGCTCCCATTCCTTCTGCGTAAGCCCCTCGAACCGGCCCCCTTCGATTTCCTCGCCCCCTTGGACTTCGAACAGGGTCATCATTCGGGCTACCCCCTCGAGCCGGGATCGAACATGCTCCTTGTACAGGTGCATGCCGTAGAACCGCGGCAGGGCCTCCACCTCGCTTTGGAGGGTCTTGAGTGTCGCATACGCATAGACCCACAGTGCCCATAAAGGAAGTATCGTCACAACGAGCGCAGCTTTTGAGAAAAACCTTGGGCTCGCCCCTTGTATCTTCTTGAATACCTTCAATGCCATCCCCATGATCCATCCGAAAGGGCCTTTCGGCTTGGGGGCCCTCTACCCTGCCCCGATCGGGCCGGTCGGCCTGCCGAACCCTGCATCAGAGAACATCGACTCCCACCTGCGGAATTCCTTCGCGTCGGGCAGATCGCCTCCCCAGGATGATCCAGCCTCCATGACCGCCCCAAGGAAGAGGCCCAGGTTCAGCAGCGTCAGCAGGACCAGGCAAACCGCACGCATCTTGTCCGAGAAAAAGAGCGAGAAGGCACCCGATGCCGCAGGCATTTCTCGAGGAGGCCTTTCCCGTGTCTTCCACCGACTCCTGCCCCTTTCCAGAGCATCCACCTCACGATCGGCGCCTGCTTCCGGCACCCCTCCCTCCGAGAGCCGGTCCGCAGCCATCTCCATTTCTTGTCGACGCGTCCCCAAGACCCACAGGCCCTCCAGGGCCCTGGCAAAGGCATACGGAGTGGCATACCTCGAATCCGGATCCTCATCGAGTGCGCGGAGCAGCATCCGATCGAGCGCCTTGGGAAGCCCGGGGCGCACGCTGCTCGGTCGCACGAAGCAGCCTGTCGGCGCTCGAAGGGTCAGCAGTCCATACAGGATCGCACCCACCCCGTACACGTCTACCTGCTTCTGAAGGGGCCCATACGCCTCGAATTCCGGAGATGCATAACAGGCTGCCTCTTCCTCCAGACCCTCGAGGGGCATCCGGACCGCCCTGAGCATGGCTCGGATGCCGATGTGGGCAATCCTCGGATAGAAGGGAATCGGGCCATCAGGCCACGGCTCGATGTAGATATCCAGGGGATGCAGAAACCCGTGAACCGTCGACTGTTGAACATCCTCCAGCGCCCGGCAGAGCAGCCAGCACAGGCACAGGGCCTCACGGTCGGAAAAGGGCTGGTTCCGGTTTCTCCTCTCCCGGAAGATTCGAGCGAGAGATTCCCCCCGGGGGCGATCTTCAACGAAGAAGAACAGATCCTCTACCTCGCCGGCGGCGAGGAGGTTCACCAAGAACGGGCTGGAAAGCCGCCCCAACTGCTCTGCCTGAAACTGCAGCTGCGCACGGGCCTGCGGGAAATTCCGGAACATCGCCCGGGGAAAAGCAAAAAGATAGACGGGCTTGTCTTCCACCAGATCATAGGCCTTCGTCAGGCTGAAGACCTTCTCGTGGCGTACAATGTTGAAAACCTGGTATCGTCCCAATACACACTGCCCGAAGCGCAGGTGGGGCTCGAAGGGGATCGAAGACAATGCAGACTCCCTCTCGGCATGAGATGCACGACAAATCTATTTTATATTATAGAATATATTTTGTAAGAAAAACAACCCTTTCCTGCGACCCCATAACAGAACGGGTCAACTGCGGCCGGAAACCGGCCGATATCCCGGATAGACGTAACCTTCTTCTCCCAGGAGGCATCGTTACCAGTGAGACAGGAACATATACAGAGTGGACCGTCTGGAGACAACCGGATGCGTTCTTGCACAAGGCGTTTATACCCGCTCGTCGTCCTTTCGCTGCTTGCCCTGTCAGGTTGGCCCGCAAGCGGACATTCCGAACAGAAGACCGCCAAGAAAGGTACCTCCCCGAAGGGCTTCCGCGTCGAACGTATCGAACAGAAGAGAACAGAGGTGATCGCCTGGTTGCGCATACAGGTCGTGGCGGATACGGGAACAGAGGAAACATGGGCTGCCCTGCGAAACATCGAAGAGTGGCCCGAGTTTCTCCGAATCTTCTCCCAGGTCACGCCCGTGGCAAGGACGGAGACCATGACCCGGTACCGAATGTCTGTCTCCCCTCCCTGGCCCATCCGTGACTTTGATTCCATCATCGGGATGGCAACGTTGCCCGAACAGCGCCTGATATTCTGGAGGTCGGACAAGGATGACCTGACAAGCAGTCATGGAAGGATCGAGGTAAAAAAAATCGCCGGCGGAACCCGGATCAGCTACGAGATGCACTCCCCCGTAAAAGAAGCCTTTCCCCCATGGGTGGTGCGAATCGGTCTCTATCTGGTACTGCCGGGCATGGCAAAGGACTTCTACAATCGGATCAACGATCAGGACGGATGAACAGGATTCTCCCCCCGAACATCAGGGTTTCCGGATTTCAACCGAGACGATCATAATATCTTCCACCGGCATGTCGCGGTGGCCCCCCTTCGTCCCGGTAGGCGCCTTTTCGATCTTCCGCACCACGTCCATTCCCTCGACCACCTTGCCGAATACGGCGTATCCGTATCCCCGGGACGATGTGTCCCGATGGTCCAGGAAGGAATTGTCCTTGCAGTTGATGAAGAACTGGCCCGTTGCGCTGTCCACGGCAGAGGTCCTGGCCATGGCGATCGTGCCGGTCTTATTCTTCAGGCCGTTGGCCGCCTCGTTTCGAATCGGGTCTCGGGTCGGCTTCTTTTTCATTCCGGGCTCCATCCCACCGCCTTGAATCATGAACCCGGGAATCACGCGATGGAAGATCGTACCGTTGTAAGACCCGTCGCTCGCGTACCGGAGGAAGTTCTCCACCGTGACGGGGGCTCGCTTTCGGTCGAGTTCCAGAACGATTTCGCCCATAGAGGTCTTCATGGCCACCCGCGGATGGTCACTCTCCACGCTCTTCGCCTTATCCCCTGAGGCAGGGGATGCCTGCGGGGAGGGGTCTTTCGGTTCCAGGCCCGTTACGGCCGAGACGCCAACGAAGCACAAAATCGCAAAGGCCACCATCATGATCGAGACAAAGCAAGCAAGCCCCTTCCCTGTCGAACCCATCGTCTGTACCCCCTTTTTCTACTCCTCAACTTCTCTTTCATTGGGTTGGGCGACGTGACCTGACCCCCGACCCCTGATCTCTTTCTTCTTTCGCCCTTTGCCCTTTTACCTTTTACCTTTCCCCTTGCGGCGCAAGCCGCACTAAGAGTCATCATGGTGGGAGGTCCGGGGGAGTTTGTCAACCCGCGAATTCGGAGGCATGGCAACATTTCGTTGATTTCTTTCGTGCCTTCCGATAGTGTGCTATCCCTGTTCCGAATTCGATTTGCTTGGGCTCCGTCTCTCCCTCCCGCTACAAAGTCGCCCTGCGCAAATCGAATTCGGAACAGGCGATAGCACCAGATTCCCCCCCCCGCCCATACCCGAAAGGAAGGAGGTTGGGATGAAGAAAGGCCGCGATCATGTGGTGGTGACGGTCGTTGGCACGGACAAGGTGGGGATCGTCGCCAAGGTGAGCGGACTCCTCGCAAAACACGACGTCAACATCATCGACATCTCGCAGACCATCATGGGAGACCTCTTCACCATGATCATGCTCGTGGACCTGGCAAAGGCGAACCTCGGCCTGGATGATCTGAGCA
>JAUWSZ010000380.1 GCA_030609865.1 bacterium
CCAAGGGGACAGATGACAATCCCGCTGCAGACATTCTTGATCTCCCCCACGAAATCCGCTGCGATCTCCAGGCAGGCCTTTTGCTTGATCGGCGCCTTGGTGATCTTCTGCATGACCGATGCGGGGATGTTCGGAACACCCTTGATAGAGTTCAGGTATTTCGCCATGCCGAGAGACTTGAGCAGGACGATGGAGGCAAGGACCTTGATCCCGGTCCCGGCGGCAGCATCTGCAAACGGCTTGATCGCATCCACATCGTAGGTATTTCCCACGAACACGAAATCCACACCAAGCTTGGCCAGTCTCCCAAAGTCCGCCGCCCTCTTCCGGTTCAACGCGTCATCATCGGTCAGCTGTATTTCGACGCCCGTGTGGAAAGCCGGACTGGCCGCAACAGGTTGTCCCGCGAGATCCTTGCCTTCCTTCATGGCAGAGACGGCCCCCAGCATTCCCTCCAGATCGAGGTCCCTGCAGGGCATCGTCACCGGATGGTCACCGAAGGAGGGATCGTCCCCCTTGCAGAGGAGAATCGACCTTACGCCCAGTGCCCAGGCAGCGAGCAGTTCCGCTTGGATGGCCAGACGGTTGCGATCCCGGGCATTCAGGTTCAGGATGGTCTCCATCTTTTTCTGTTGGAGGAGGTGGCAAGGGGCGAGCGGGTTCATCCGCATGATGGCCATGGGGCAGTCGGAGAAGCACGTGGCGTCGACGCGCCCCCGGATCGCAAGGGCCGTGTCGAGGACCTGCGTCAGATCACCCCCCTTGGGAGGGTCCATCCGTACGACCAACGAAAAGCCTTTTTGGTTCACCACATCCGCGAAGCTCATTCTACCTCCTGCTTTCTCGTCTGAAAGAAAGATCGTAATGGGTCGCTCCCTGTTCAGGAAGCACCACGGGAACTCTGGATGTCTGTTCCAGAAAAATGTGAAGGGCAGTACAGGGCAAGATCAGGGAACAGAAAAACGGATTCGCACTCGTAAGCGGCCTACGAGGCAGGGCGAAACCCGGTTTTTCGCAAGCGTAGGTCAACGGGAGCTCTCTGGAGCGCTCTTCAATCCTGGCTTTCTCAGCTATCGCGGCCGCGGGAGCTGCAACGGACACAGAACGATGGTCGCAGCTACAACTTACCCAAGATGTCCCAAAAGGTCAAACGGGTCAATCTGCCTGATCTGGTTTGTTCGGGGGGGGCTTCTGCCCTCGTCCTTTGGCTGTTGGCAGTTAGGTATTTGGCAGTTAGGTATTAGGTATGAGCCCGCCCACACACCCACCCGGGTACGCTTCCGGAGGGGCAATGGAGGGGAGCTAATACCTAATACCAGGAGAGGGGAGGCGTGGGGGCTCAGGTCCCTGAAGCCTCTTCCCTACGATTCCGTCTTCCTGAACAACAGATACGCCACTGCCACCAGCCCCAGAGACATCGTTCCAAGGACCGGGAAACAGGCCTCGATTCCCCGGGAGGACTGAATGCTTCCCACGAGCGGGACCGCGAGTGCCCCCACCCCAAAGGTCAGCAGAAACTTGGTTCCGTACGCGGAATGGTGGAGCCTCCGGGGAGCAAAACGGGCCACCAGGGTGTTTTCCATCGGTTGTCCCCCCAGGAGGAAGAAGAAGTAGACCAGCGAGAGTGCGACCAGCGGCAGGTCCGATGTGACCGCCATCAGGAAGGCGGCGGGGACACATACGGCGTGGAAGGCGAGGTAAGCGATTCGGGGATCCCGTTTTTCTGCAATATGTCCGCCCGTATACTGGCCCAGCACCCCCACGAGATAGATGGCGGAGGTGACCAGGGTAGCGGTAAGGTTTGTCGACAACGCCCCTGACGAGAGTCGTGAGAATGCCTCCGAAATCCCGCTGTTTTTCAGTTCGAAATAGGTGGGCATCAGAACGGTCGCGCCCCGGTAGGCCAGTCCGCCGAGCATCATGGCAGGCAGAAGGATGAAAAAGGCGGAGGGCATTCCCTTTTCTGCTTCCGATCGATGGGTTGCCCCGGTTTGCCTCTCCGATTCCTCGAGGGGGAGCAGGATCATCACCGAAAATCCCAGCAGGTTCAGGCCGGCCAATACGATGTAGACAGCGCTCGGTCCCCAGAGCCAGTTGAGAATCCCGGTGAGGATCGGGGCCGCTGCCAGTCCCAGGTTTCCGAACATTCCGTTGTAGCCAAGCGCCACACTCACTCGACTCACGCCCTTGGAGATCATGCCCAGCCCAACGGGGTGGTAGATTCCGGAGAAGAGGCCGAGCCCGGCCAGGGCCAGGGCCAGGTGGGCGGGCGAGTCGATCCAGAAGGCTGCGCCGAAGCTGCACACGCCGGCTCCGAGGAAATAGAGGCGCATGAGAGGGCTGCCGCCGATTCGGTCTGCAGCCATTCCCCAGGGAAGCGCGGTGATGCCGAAAAGAAGGTACATCCAAAAAGACAGGTCCAGGATCTGGGCCACGTCCAGCCCCATGCGACCCGAAAGGGGCAGGATAAGGGCAGGGAACGCCAGCATGTTGAAGTGGCTCATGAAGTGGCCGAAACAGGTAATGATGAGAGTGCGGCGCTCTTGCTCGATCATGGATTCCGTTTCCAGGGTTGGGGAAGATCCGGGCCTTCACCGGAATCCTTGATGATGCCCGGCTTCCTACTTCAAGTCCAGGAGGCTGTGATTTGTGCAGGGCTACTCAAGATCAGGGGTCAGGGATCGGGGGTCAGGGGCCAGGCCTCACCGCCCGCGTCCGAAAAATGGCTATTAGCCGTTAGCTCTTAGCTCCACGCCAGTACCCCCGGCAGAGTGCCTGCCATGGGGCGGCTGGGTGGGCTAATAGCTAACAGCTAATAGCCAAAGGACATCGGAGCCCAAGAAAACCTCGTCCGGAACAGGGATGCACTGAATCGCTATGCTTGACCCGGAATCGCAGGTCTCATATACTATCTACTCTTTTCCCCTTTTCCGTTGAGGCTCCTGGGGAAAACATCTTTGGACACCCGGTATTTCCTGTAGGTCCTCGTAATCTATAACAGTTTTAGAGGCCCTCTGCCGTACACCGGCCGTTGTTGTGGTGAGCATGACCATTCTTCCTGCCGACGAGAGAGAAGGAACTAACGGCAAGCCCCTCCAGGTTTGTCTGCTTACCTACCGTGGGAATCCGACCTGCGGGGGGCAAGGGATCTACATAAAGAGGACAAGCAGGGCGCTGCGGGATCTCGGGCACCAGGTGCATGTCGTATCCGGTCCCCCGTATCCGGATCTCGACGAAGATGTTTGTCTTCATCGACTCGAGGGCCTCGATCTGTACAATCCGGAGGCCTTGTTTCGAATCCCGACGATCAAAGAGCTGCGGGATTCGATCAATGTGCTCGAGTGGATGGGTGTATCGACCGGAGGTTTTCCAGAGCCCCTCACCTTCGGGCTCCGTGCCTACCGTTTTCTGAAGGAGAGGGTCGGGGAGTTCGATGTCATCCATGACAATCAATGCCTTGCCTACGGGCTTCTGAAGATTCAAGAGCTGGGGTTTCCCCTGGTGGCGACCATCCACCACCCGATCACGGTCGACAGGGAAGCGGAGCTCGAGAGCGTGAGGTGGTGGTGGAAGAAGCTGAAGATCCGGAGATGGTATTCTTTCGTGGGCATGCAGACGAAGGTGTCCGGGAATCTCTCCCACGTCATCACGGTCTCCGAACAGTCCAGGCAGGATGTGGCCCGGGAGTTCGCCATCCCGACCCAGAGGCTTCATGTCGTCCCGAACGGCATCGAAACCGGAACGTTCCGGCCCCTTCCCGACGTGAAGCGGGAGGAGAATCGAATCATTACGACCACAAGTTCGGATGTGCCCATCAAGGGCCTTCGCTATTTGTTGGAAGCCGCGGCCTCGATCGCCCGGGAGAGAGATATCCGGGTGACGGTCATCGGTAAGCCGAGGAAGGACAAGGGGGTTGAGAAACTGGTGAGAGATCTTGCCCTCGATCGATTCGTGGAATTCACGGGGCGCATCGAGGACGAAGAATTTGCTCACTACTATGCCCGGGCAACCCTTGCGGTGGTGCCGTCCCTGTACGAAGGGTTTGGCTTTCCGGCCGGGGAGGCAATGGCCTGCAAGACACCGGTCGTCAGTACGACGGGAGGCGCCCTGCCGGAGGTGGTGGGCGATGCCGGGGTCCTGGTGCCGCCGGGAGATTCCAAGGCACTGGCAAGCGCCATCGTTTCGCTCCTGGATGATCCGGAGAGGCGACGCCGATTGGGGGAAGAGGGGTTCCGAAGGGTTCACGAACAGTTCACCTGG
>JAUWSZ010000336.1 GCA_030609865.1 bacterium
GAAGATTGGCGGCTCCGTGATCACGGACCGGAAAGACAAACGCCCACGGCTCCGTGGCCGTCGGCTGGCAAGGATTGCCCGGGAGATCGCAGAGGGCTGGCGGCCCGAAGAATCCCGTCTGATCATCATCCATGGGGCCGGGTCTTTCGGCCACCCGATCGTGCGGAGGACCGGGATCGACCGGGGAGCAAGCGACGGGCCCCAACGGATCGCCATGGGAGAGACCCAGAGACTGCAGAATGAGCTGAGCATCCACGTCGCCCGCCACCTGCTCCGGGTCGGGGTGCCTGCCTTTCCCTGCCAGCCCTCGGCCAGTGCAATCATGGAGGCCGGCGACCTCGTCTCGTTGGACACGGGGGCCCTGGAAGGCCTCATGGAGACCGGGCTCGTTCCGGTACTCAACGGCGTGCCTGCCTACGACCGGGTCCAGGGATGCTCCATCCTGTCCGGCGACCAGATCGCCGGGTTCCTGTACCGCCGACTCGGCGGGGAGAGAATCCTTCACGGGACAGACGTGAAGGGGATCTATACGGCAGACCCTTCCCAGGACCCGAAGGCGCGTTTCTGCGCCACGGTGGATCTCGGCAGTTCGGCCGGTCTGCCCGAGGGCGTTACGGGCTCTTCCGTAACGGACGTGACGGGCGGAATGTGGAAAAAACTGGAGGAGATGCGAGCCGCCAGGGCAAGGGGCCAGGTCTTCGATGCCACGATGCAGGGGAACGTGCGTCGGGCACTCCAGGGAGAAACCGTCGGAACCAGCATCGAGTACAGTTGACCCGTGTGCGTGCCCGTGCCCGGTTTGGTGGCTAGTGGCGTGACTTGGAAGAATCGCTATGTTTCACGAGAGGCTCGCCGTTCGGTGGTGTCCAGGGCTCCCTCTCCGATTTGCTTGGGCTCCGTCTCCCGCTCCCCCAAAGTCGCCCGGCACAAATCTACGAGGGAACCCTGGACACCACCAAACAACTCGAGCCCTGAAATGGAAACATAGCGATTCTTCCAAGTCACTTCACTTGTGGCAAGTGGCTGTCCTGGATCCCCCTGGTGTTTCGTCCTCGTCGTCGTCCTAGATCCCCCTTGGCTATTAGCTTTAAGCCCTTAGCCCACCACGCCTCCTCCGATAATTTCAGTGGCTGTCTGAGTTCGTGCCCGTGTGCGTGCCCGTGCCCGTGCCCGAATATGCGGCGTCTTACGCATCATCCCAGGCGAAAAGGATGGATCACGAACGAGCAAAATCAAATCTATCCATAGATGAGTGGCTCGGTTCGATGCCACAAATTCAATAGTGGTGGCACGATCTTGCACTTCGCTGCCCGTTTGTGTTACGATAGCACGTGTATTGCAGGAAACATTTCCCCCCTTTTCCTACGGAATGGGGGGGTGGGGCATCGGGGGCGAACTGATGCTATCCCGTCTTCCGGCTCGGTTTTCGCAGGGCGACTTTGTAGGGGGAGCGGGAGACGGAGCCCAAGACAACCGAGACGGAAGACGGGATAGCACAGGAGCAATACTATGCATATGGCGGATGCACTGCTGTCGCCGATGGTCGGGGTAGGGTTTTTGGTCGCCAGCGGTGGGGTGCTCGCATACAGTGCAAAGCGGGTGCAGGACGAGGGCGACGACCGAAAGATCCCCTTGATGGGGGTTTTGGGCGCCTTCGTGTTTGCCGCTCAGATGATCAACTTCACGATTCCGGGGACGGGCTCATCCGGGCACATCGGAGGCGGCATGCTTCTGGCCATGCTCCTGGGACCGTATGCGGCGTTTGTCACGATAACCTCCGTGCTGATCGTGCAGGCCCTGATCTTCGCAGACGGAGGCATCCTGGCACTCGGGACGAACATCTGGAATATGGGCTTCTACCCGTGCCTTCTCGGGTGGTGGATCTACCGGATGATCGTGGGCAAGAACCCTACCTATTCGAGGCGCAGCATTGCCGCCATGCTCGGCATCCTGGTCGCCCTCGAGATGGGAGCGCTCAGCGTTGCCGTCCAGACCGTTCTCTCAGGAAAAAGCGAGTTGCCTCTCGGAAAATTCTCGGTCTTGATGCTTGGGATTCACCTCCCGATTGCTATCGTCGAGGGCTTCGTCACCCTCAGCGTCGTGAATTTCGTCTACAGAATCCGGCCGCAGGTTGTGAGAGACAGTCTCGGTATCGGTCAGGCCTTCGAACAGGAGGAACCCTCTTACAAGCCCCTCTTCGGGGTCGTGCTCATCTCGACCTTGTTGATCGGAGGTGTCGTCGCCTGGTTTGCCTCGTCCCTTCCGGACGGTCTCGAATGGAGTATCCACAAGATCGTTGGGCCGGGAGGAATCACCGAAACTGCCGACGAGGGAAGCGGCCGACTCGCACGAATCCAGGAAAAGACAGCCCCTCTTCCCGGCTACGGCATCGCCGCGGCGGATCCCGGAACGGAAGGGGTTCGCGAACGCGTAGGGGGCCAGGAAGCACCCACTGCGTGGCCCAATGTTTCCGGGGGTAAGAGCCTGTCCGGGATCGTCGGATCGCTGGCCGTGCTCGCATGCGTTTGTTTCACCGCCCGTGGGCTCGTCAGGTTCCGCAGCAAGGAAACACAGAAGCCGCGAAGAGAGCCTTCTGAGTGAGCCTTGTCGACGCGAGCCGTCTGGACCGGCATGCTTACCTGGACAGCGTCGTCCATCGTCTCGACCCGCGGGCCAAGGTGCTGGCCACCTTGCTGTTCATCCTCACCGTCGTAAGCTTCGACAAGTACACGGTCAGCCCCCTCCTGCCCTTTCTCGCCTTTCCCGTGATGATCGCCGTCCTTGGGTTCGTACCGTTTGGCTTGATCGTCCGGCGCTTTGCCCTTGCCTTGCCGTTCATCCTGTTGATCGGAATTTTCAACCCGCTCCTCGATCGTGCGGTCATGGTCGAAGTCGGGGGCCTGGGCGTCTCGGGAGGCTGGGTGAGCTTCACCTCCATCTTTTTCCGTGGGCTCCTCTGCGTCACTGCAGGCATCGTCCTGATCGCCACGACCAGTATGCCGAGGATCGCAGAGGCCCTGGGGGGGCTGCGCTTCCCGCGGGTCCTGGTGGTTCAACTGCTTCTGTTGTACCGTTACTTGTTCGTCCTGATGGACGAGGCCGGAAGGATGCGCCGTGCACGGGCCCTGAGGGCCGGCAAAACCAAGACCTCCATACGAGACGCCACCGGCATACTGACCACATTGCTCCTCAGAACCGTTGACCGGAGTGAAGCCATCTGGCGCGCCATGCTGGTTCGGGGATTCGAGGGAGAGTTGCGAAGCCCGAGACGACTTCACTGGCACCTTTCCGACACGGTGTTTCTGGTCCTCGTCACCGCAGGCTGTGTCGTCTTGAGAATGAACCCGATCGCGGATCGGCTCGGCGAATGGATTCTGAACCGATGATCCCTCCCGCACTGGACGTTCGAAACGCTACCTACAGATACCCTGACGGCACCTGCGCAATCGAAGACGTTTCGTTCTCGGTCGCACCGAACGAAGCGGTAGCCCTCGTGGGCCCCTCCGGTGCGGGCAAGACGACGCTCATGCTCTGCATCGTCGGTTTCCTTCACCTCGAGGGGGGAGACATCCACGTCAAGGATCTCAAGGTGGGGAAGAAGAACCTCCGGGAGGTCCGGAGGGAAGTGGGGATGCTCTTCCAGAATGCGGACGACCAGCTCTTCATGCCGACGCTGTATGAAGACGTTGCCTTCGGAGTATTGAACCGTGGAATGAAGCAGGAGGACCTGGACCGGACGGTTCGCAACGCCCTTGCGGACCGCGGCCTGAGCGGCCTGGAGGAGAAGTTCCCCGGGCATCTTTCCGGGGGGCAGAAAAGGCTCGCCTCCCTGGCCGGGGTCCTCGTGATGGAGCCCGGCATCCTGCTCCTCGACGAACCTTCATCGAACCTGGACCCGAAATCGCGTCGCCAGCTCATCCACCAGCTCAGCGACCTCGAGAATGCCCGCGTTCTCGCGAGTCATGACCTGGAGATGGTCCTCGATCTCTGCACCCGCGTCCTGGTGCTCGACCGCGGCCGGCTCGTGGCAGAGGGCGACCCGGCACAGATCCTGGCCGACGAGAAGCTGATGGAGAGCTGCAACCTCGAGGTCCCGCATTCCCTCCAGCCGCATCGCTATCAGCACCACGACACACCCCGTTCCCGCAGAGGCTTCCGATAAAGGGCCACCTGCGGCGTTGCACTCATCCTTCGTCACTCGGTGGACTCAAATGTCCTACCTCGTTCCTCAGGATTTCGTGCGCCTTGCATCTGACCCTTTCTCGAAAGCCTCTGACTGGAGTTATTTTACTGTCTACTTCGATGGGGAGAGCGAAGTCTTGCCTTTTCCGGCGGCTTTTCATATGCCATGGGCACTCTCTCTCAGTCAGTTTCGAGAGTCAGCATTCGAATTCTAGGATTGCTACGCATTTCGCGTGCCGTGTATCGAAGATCACACGGTCTCCGGGACACGAGTTGCGCCCGGATTCCCGGAGGTGGCCAGTTGGACACAAATCGCCGGGTACCCCAACTGCTCCAACCCGCTCACC
>JAUWSZ010000369.1 GCA_030609865.1 bacterium
GGGAGGCTCCCGGTTCCTGCGATTTCGGTCACGAGAGGCAAAGGGGCCTGAAGCTCTTTGGCTGCATCGTACAGTTCATCCGGGCGGAGGGAGTGCAGCCATCGGAGTTGTCCCTGGACCTTCCGCATGTGCCGGACCGCCTCCACGATATCTCCGGATCCCGCCTCGCCTTTCGTCCGGATCATGGCGGCCCCTTCCGAAATCCTTCGTAGAGCCTCGCCAAGGTTCCTGCATCCGCACACAAAAGGAACCTTGAACGGATGTTTGTCGATGTGGTTCTTCTCGTCCGCAGGGGTCAACACCTCGGATTCGTCGATGTAGTCGATCTCCAGCGCCTCCAGGACCTGTGCCTCCACAAAGTGTCCGATCCTTGCCTTGGCCATGACAGGGATGGTGACCGTTTCTTGTATCCGCACGATCACCTCGGGATCCGCCATGCGGGCTACTCCGCCCTCGGCCCGGATATCCGCAGGGACCCTTTCCAGGGCCATCACCGCACAAGCACCCGCGTCTTCCGCGATCTTGGCCTGTTCCGGGGTGGTCACGTCCATGATGACCCCGCCCTTCAACATCTGGGCCAGACCTTTTTTCGCTTCCCAGCTTCCTCGCTTTTCTTCCATGGCTTCCTCACCATCCTTTTCGTCTCAATCGTGTCGAAGACGAACTAACGCTTGCTGGATTCCTGCCCGGGGGGCTTCTCCCCGGTCCTGTCTCGAGCAACTCCTACAAAAAACAGGGGTGTCCGGAGCGGCAGGCGAACGACAACGCTATTCACATAGGTAACAGAAGGGTTGCCGTCTCGTCAATAGGGAGTGCTATCTCCTGTCACGTCTCGATTTGCTTGGGCTCCGTCTCCCCCGCCCTCTACAAAGTCGGCCTGCACAAATCTCATTCGGAACAGGGATCGCACTAGAGCCAATAAAGGAACTTGCGGCACTTGGGACAGACTTCGAGCCCTTCGTTCTCCTCGGACTCCTGGACAAACAGGGTGGGCAACTGAAGGAAGCATCCGTAACAAACACCGTCGTTGACCGGTGCGATGGAGCGGCCATATTTCGCAAATAGCTTGTCGTAGTGGCTGAGCGTCTCCGGCGACACCTTCGCCCGCAGTTTGTCGTGCGCTTGCTGGAGAGACGTCAGGTTACGAACGACGAATCCCATATCCCTTTCCTCGCTCGCGTACTTCTCTTCGGTGGCATCACGGATCATGATGTCCAGGTCGTGGAGTTTGATCAGTAACTCGAGTTCGCTGTTCATGGATCGCATTCCTCTCGGAACCTTGTTCCCCCGTGCCGGTCCCCGGCGAAAAGATCACCCTGCACGGAGAGAAGGTCTTGTTTCTTGTTCAGATCCAAGGCGATTCGAAAAATCGGGGCTTCCGGGCTTACGAGCAAATCTGCTCCAGGAACTCCAGGCATTGTTCGGGCGTTTTTGCATTTCGCAGTCGTTCGATGTTCTCAGGATCGCTTGCGAGTTTTGCAATGCTTCCAAGGAGGGGGAGGTACTGGTTGGATACCTCTCGATGGGGGGCAATGACGAGGAAGAAGAGGTGCACCTTCTTTCTGTCAATGGCCTGGAAATAAATGCCCTTCTTCGACAGGCCGCAGACCAGATGAAGACGGTTCACGATCAGCGATCGACCGTGCGGGATGGCCACGCCTTCTCCCAACCCGGTGGAGCCCAATGCCTCCCTCTGGAGGACCATGTCCAGGAGGATGGGTCTGTATTCCTCACGTACGTCCAGCATCCAGACGAGTTCTTTGAGGACCTCTTCCTTGGTGGACGACCGAAGGTTTAACCTGATAAGATCTGGGGCAAGAAAATCCGAAGGTTTCATCCAGCATTGCCTTTCATGAATACTGTATATAACAGATTCGGTTCCCGAACTCAAGATGACTCGCTGTGCAGAAAAGGTAGGGAAGGCTTGTCTCTGCAAGAAAACCCTTGAATTCTCAAGGATAGAGAACAAGAAGGGGCGATTATCGACGTGTGGGTACGCGGCAAGAGATGGGCGGTGTGGCTTGGGCTCCTTCTGTTTGCCTGGTGGCATCTGACGGGCCTTTCGACAACCGAGGGTCCCGATGGAGAGAACCCACCCCCCGCGAACGCGCCGGAGGAATCTTTCCGGAAGGGGATTGCCTCCTACAAAGAGGAACGGTACGAAGAGGCGATTGCCCATCTTGAAACGTCCCTGCGAACCCCCACGGAATGGGAGGAGTACCCCTACTTCTACCTCCTCAAATCCCACTGGAAGGCCGAACATGTAGCCGAGGCCCTCGGTTTCTGCAAGGCCTTCCAGCAGCATTTTCCGAAGAGCCCCCTCATCGACAGGGTGGCGTATATCGAGGCGGAAGGATACCAGAAGAGTTCCGCTTACTGGCTCGCCTCGCGGGCGTACGAGTCATACTTGGAGAAAAAAGAGTTCGCCGAGGTTCGGCTGCGATACGGGGAGGCGCTGGAGGAACTGGAACGGTTTTCCGAAGCCTATGCAAACTATCAGAGAATCCGGGAGAAGTGGCCTCGATCCTCGGAGGCTCGAACGGCAAAATATCGTGCCAGGAAGATCGTCGAAGAGCATCCTGAATCGACCGAGTCGATGTCGAGGGCATCAACCCTCCGGGAGGAGGCAAGACTCTGCCTTCGGGAGCGAGCCTATACAGAAGCCCTGGCATTCTACGAGGAACTCCAAGGCTTTCCCATGTCCCAGGCGGAACGAGGGAGGCTTCTTCTGAATCAGATCATTGCCCACGCGGGCAGGAGAGATCTGCAAACAGCGCACGGGGTGCTCCGTTCGTTGATGCGGGAGGTTCCGGGGTCGGAGGAGATCCCGGAGGGGTTGTTGGTCGTGGGGAGAGGCTACTGGAGGAGAAACCACAACCAGGAAGCCTTTCCCGTCCTCACGCACCTGATCGAGGAGTATACCGACACTGCGGAAGCCGGCCGGGCCGGCTTCATCCTGGGTCGCATCCACTTCGAAGAAGGACACCTGAGAAAGGCGATCCGCCAATACCGGGAGACGCGGTTCCTCTACCCGGACACGCGCTGGGAAGAAGAGGCGGCTTGGGGCGAGGCCTGGTGCTACTACCTGCTGGGCAAGTACGAGGCTTGTGCCGAGCATCTGAGAGAGTGCGTCTCGGAAGAGGTCTGGGACATCAGTATCCCACGTGCCCTGTATTGGCAGGCCCGGTGTCTGGAGAGAGCGGGCAGGCTGGCCGAAAGCCGCACGGTCTATGAAAGGACACGAAACGGATATCCGGACAGTTACTACAGTGTTTTGGCGGAGTGGCGACTCAGCGGCAAGACCTTGAAGGAAGTCATTGCCCCCCGGGCGGAGGGTGTTGGGGCACAGGCAAACGATCCGGAGGAGCCGAAGGCCTTTGAGAAGCTCGCGGATCCGGCTCTGCCGTTGCTCGTGGAAACCGGGCTTCTGAAGGATGCGGTTGCGAGGCTGGACTGGTTGCGGAGTGGCGCGAGCGGTGGGGGGGTGACGCAAGAGGTTTGGGTAGAGGCATACTGCCTGGCCGGGGACTACCTGAAGGGATTGAGGATCTCGTGGCAGGAAGGGCTCCTTTCCCCCCGTCTCGAGGAAGGGATTTACGGGCGAGACCCGGACGCGAAGCGATTCCTGCACCTGCTCTATCCCCTGCCGGCTCGGTTCGACATTCAGGAGAAGGCGCGACAGAGAGGGTTGGATCCGTTTCTCGTGGCCGGGCTGATCCACCAGGAAAGCGTCTTCATGCATGATGCGATTTCCCCTGCCGGGGCAATAGGCCTGATGCAAATAATGCCCGCCACGGGAAGACGTGTGGCGGAGAAGATAGGCCTGGAGGATTTTAGTGTTTCTTCGCTCCAGGAACCGGAGGTGAACGTTACGATCGGCACCGCCTACCTGGAAGGCCTTGCGAACCGGTATGAGGAAAATTGGCCCAAGGTCTTCGCCGCGTACAATGCCGGTCCGGGGGCTGTGGCTAGGTGGACCGCCCTTATGCCCTTTGCAGAGACGGACGAATTTGTGGAGGGCATCCTGTATCGAGAGACCCGGATCTACGTGAAAAAGGTTCTCTTCAACTGGTCCCTCTACCACCGAATCTATAGATTTGACAGATGACAGGCAATCTTTTATGTTTAGGCGGGAAAATGCTCGGTGTCCCGTAACCTGTCCCGGAAAGTAAAGGTTTTGTTCCCCTGGCCTCATCGGCCTTCTCATCTTAGTTGAAGGTTTCCCTTGACGGAAAAAGCCACGACCACCGCGAAGAAAAAGACGCGATCCAGTCGAGTCTCCCTGAAAGAGAGAGATCGCCTGATCGAGAA
>JAUWSZ010000500.1 GCA_030609865.1 bacterium
GACGCTTTGCCTTCTGCTTGCGACGGCCCGCATGCCTGTCCCCGAGGTCGAAGAGTGTCTCCACCGCCTTCTCGTGGATGAAACGGATGATGTCGTGGATGGATGAACAACCGTCCGCCCGGAAACGGGGCGAAGCCGGGTCGGTCAGATGCAGGGGGAAGACGAGCTTGCAGAGGGGGTCTTTCTCCCAGGAGCTCTCCGGAATCCGCTCTCGCTGCACTCGCCTCTCCGGAAGATCGGGCCATGGGGACCCCCGGTAGATGTTCCGGTGCGTTGCATCGAGCCCGATGACCTCCTCGCCTTCCAGAGCGCGCAAGGCCCCTTCCACCCCGAACAGGCTGGGCACTCTCCATTCTCGCAGCAGCGCGGCAGCGTGGCCGGCCGGGTTGCCTGTCTCGGATATGCACCCGGCAAGTGAAGGCAGAAGGGTGGCAATCTCGGGTGTGGCCACGGGCACGACCAGGATCGAGCCCTCTGGAATCTTCCTGGGCAAGGACGCACTCTCTACCCGAACCAGCGGACCCGAAGTCCTGCCTGCCTGAATCGGAATGCCTCCCCCCAGAATGGGCTTCTCACCGAGCGGTGCTCGCGAAAGGACCTCGACCGGCTGCTCCTGGAGAACGAGCGGGCGGGCCTGCACCACCCAGAGCTTGCCGTCAAGGTCCGTGACCCATTCGATGTCGAGCGGAGTTCCGAAGTGTCTTTCCAGGGCGTGACCGACCTCCCAGAGTCCTTTCAGGTCCCTCGGGTTCAGGCTCGGGCGGGTGGCCTCTTCCCCGGCGACCTGCTCGGCACGCAACCCTCCTGCGGGGTCGATGACGAGCTTGCGGGTCTTCGGCTGGATGCGTTCCTCGAGTGTCTTCTCGGCCGTAGAGCGCGCCAGGCAGAACTGATCGCCATCCATCCCTCCTGTGACGAGGTCCTGCGCCAGGCCCCATACGGACTGGATCAGCATGGAATCCCTGTCCCGGTTGTTCGGATCCCGGGTGTGCAGGACGCCCGCACTTCTGGCCTCGACCAGCCCAAGAAAGAGGACCGCCATCGGCGTGTCGATCTCCTGAAGATGGAGTCCCCTGCGGTAGAGATAGGCTCGCGGCAGGAAACGGCTCTGGACGACCCGGCGGTACGCAGACAGCAAGTCGTGATCTTGCACGTTCAGGACGCTCTCGAACTGACCGGCGAAGCTGAAATGGCCGTCCTCGCCCTCAGCGCTCGACCGCACGGCCCAGCCGACCTGTTCTTTCTCCTGTTCCGCGAGACTGAGGATTTCCTGCTCGATTTCCTTGGGCATCCGGGCTTCGAGCATCTTCTTGCGGATCGTTTCGAGTCTGTGGTGAAGCAGGTCCCTGTCCTGGATCGCCTCGAGTTCTTGCAGAAGGGGAAGAACAGCACGGAACAATCCCCCTTCGTGCATGAACCGCCAGTAGGCTTCTGTGGTGACCACGAATCCTGAGGGGACAAGATCAGGCAGGACCTCCATGACCCGGCTCAGGTTAGTTGCCTTGTTTCCTGCCAGTCCACGCGGGGCCTTACCCGCCCCGGCCAGGGGGAGGGTCACCGGAATCAGGTCTTGGCCCGAGGCCACTGCGGAAAGCTGGCGGCTCAGTTCCGTGCGGATTCGGTCAAACGCCCGGTACAGACCCGTGAACCGGCCCTGGGCGAGCACGTTCAGATCCTCTGCGAGCAAGAGGGTTTCATCTACGGTCCGGGAGATCTTCTTCTGGATCGTTGGGCTCGTGGGCAGGTAGAACCGAAGGTCTGCTTCGATCTCCGACATCTGCTCGAGAAGCAGGGTGTTGCGGTTGAGAAGGTTGCGCAGGCATTCGTAAGCATGGCGGGTATCCTGCCCGGGCTTCTCAGCGGCATCACGCCTCTTGGACCGGAAAGGCATGGGGAATTCCCTTATCCTTCCTGCCTTCTCTCTGCGCGAAGGGCCTCGGCAGCCCCTTCGATGATCACGCGCAGATCGTTTGGTTTGAAGGGCTTGGCAATGAAGTCAAAGGCCCCCTTTGCCAAGGCCTCCCGGGCCACCTCCACGGTCGCATAGCCCGTGATGATGATGACTTTAGTGTGGCTGGACCGGGCCAACACCTCCTCGAGGACCTGGATCCCGTCTACATCGTCCATGCGCACGTCGGTGACCACAATGTCAAAGACCTTCTCCTTGAGCCTCTTCAACACCCCCGACCCATCGTCGTAGACCTCTACGTTGTATCCATTCTTCTCGAGTGCGGGCTTGAGACGCTTTCGCACGATCAACTCGTCGTCCACCACAACGACTTCCAGGGGTTGTTCCATGACAACACCTCCCTTTGGGCTCGCGAAAAACTCCCTCGCAAAATGAACCAGTTACCCCTCTCCCTGCGAAATTATTTCTGCGCGAGCCCCTTGTGGCATGGCCGTCTGTTTGAGAAAGCCGGCAATGCCTTCTTGTAATCGCTCGCTCACATTCTCCTGTGTTGCCCCCGTTCCACGAACTTTCATGCCCTGAGCGAGTGCATGGCCCAGCATGCGAACCCGCTCCTCTCCCTGTGCCCAGGAAAAGTGCGACGCCCAGGACATCCACATTCCGCAAATGCCGCACCGGTATGCAGGAAACGGCTCCTTCTCCAAAGCAAAAGGCCCAATCGTGCCTGGTTCGATCGGAGAGGAGAGAGGCGTCCCGTACAGGTAGATCAGATTCTCGCTCGGCTGCAGGGAAAGGGAGCACCAGAAGAGTCGAAGGGGAAGAAAGGAGGGGAGACGAAGCAGCAGGAAGTCCTCGCCCGCGTAGAGTTGCAGTTGGGGGACCCGCTCCCCGGTCGTTTGTGTTCTCCTGTTTTCCGGGCACAGTCGTCTCGTCCCGTTCCCGTCCGTCCGGCTGCACAAGCCTTCCAGGAACGTACGCAGGGGCAGCAGAGAGGGGGGGGCGGTGTGACCGGAGGGCTCCCGGACAAGGCATCGCCGGAGCGTGTCCTCTGTCTCCCTTACGCCTCCGAGCACAAAGACCTGGATCCCGAATCCTTCTGTCTCTTTGTCCCAGAGGTTCGTGAAGGGTGCGGGCGATATACGCGGAAGGTGTTCGGTGATCCATTGCGCCGCCTTTACGTGTCCCCATCCCGCCCATTCCGTAAGGCTTTCGGGGGGTGCCAGTTCTGTTTCTGTGCGGGACGAGGCGCCGGGACCGTAAGTCGGAACACGTGTCAGGTCCTGGAAGAGGGCCTGCAACGCCAGGGTCTCCCAGTCGAGCGCCTCTTCCCCTGATGAATCGGTCTGTGGATCAAGGCCTTCGTGAGCATCTCTCAAGATCTTCTCCGATACGGAACGGAGCCTGTCGAGCTGATCGTAGCCCTCGGCACTGTTGGAATCAGAGAGCACGTGCATGTCATACAGGATCCGCCGGACCCCTTCGTACGCACGGTCGAGCCGGGCTTCGATGTACTGGCGGTCGAGGATGTACTCGCCGGACTGTTTGTCTTTCAGGTCTTCGAAGAGGTCGAGGATCGCTCCGTGTTGCTCCACGAGTCGTCGAAACCGGATGACCTTA
>JAUWSZ010000319.1 GCA_030609865.1 bacterium
ACATCCATTGGGATGCAATCCTTCGGGTCCGGCTTCCGATCGTATTCCGCTGCCACGGGCCGGATCTCTTCCCGGGCGAACTTCCGGGCCGTCTGCTGCAACTGAAGCTGTTCCTCCGACAAGCTGAAGCTGATCATGTGTGATTCCTCAGAGATATGATGTGTGTGCAGACCCTGACAAACGCCCCCAAAAGGCGAACTTCCGACCTAGGTCCTAAATGGCTCCGGTGAGCATGTTTTCGAACAAGCCCTGGCCCTCAAGAACAATCGGTCTGCCCTTCCAGCGCATGTCCACCTTGTATCTCATGAAATGCTGCAACCAGACCGGCTGCAGGGGTGGTGGATTGTCAAACGGCTGGAAGGGCCAGCACTCCCGCTCGTGGGAAAGTTCCATGTCTATCTTGAGCTTGAGTCCTGGCCACCTTGCCCGGAACGTGAACTCCACGGGGATCTGACGACCCGAGGCGGGGTGAAGTTCGTACCTTCGAACCCGGTGATTCAGAAAGATGCCGGTGGGATCGAAGATATCGGCTACCGGTTCGTTCCGGTAATAGATCAGCAGCGCCCTCATCTTGGCGTTCAGGGTGCGGCGCGGAGATTCACCAAGGGGAAAGATGAAGGTCCAGTCGCCTGAATAGAACCTTATCCAGCACCAGTAAGTAAACACGTTCTGCAAGGGAGCGTTGGTACGGCCCTGCTCGTGATACCCCACGCCCTTTACCTCGATCTCCTGGTCAGGGAGGATGAGCTTCCCCTTCACCTTGGCCTTTGGTATCAGGGAAGAGTAATGAAAATAGATCCCCTTGGCCCAGCGCATCTGGGAAAGCCAGACCAGGGGTCGGGGCATATATCCGCCGCGCCCCGGAGTCGGGACCCAGGGAGGCAGCTGAGGGATGTATTCCAGCTCGCACCCGAGGCCGTCCTGATTCAATAGAAGCTGGTAGCGCCCATCACGGCACTCCATCCGGTTCTGTCCGATAGCCACGCGCATCCGGTCCGGATCTCCGGAAAACTCCCCGGGATAGTACTGGCGGGAATGAAGGTTGCGAAGTTCCGGATCGGTGATGGTGATAGTGACCGTGGGGTCCGGCTTGTTTCCGTCCTTGTCTACAATGCCGAACGCACGAGGACACATGCTGGCCATCAGGGAATATCCGTTTTCGAATTCGGCGTCGAAATACCACCATTGCAGGAAATGGGGAGAACTGTCCTCACGGTAGCAGCCGGCCTCGTAGGGCAGGACCTTGTATCGGGTGGATCGCATATCTTTACCTCATCCTTCCAGGATCCCAACAAAGGGATCCGTTGCCAGGCCCGGCTCGACGACCGATTCTCGACGCACGAGTTCCAGGCAGCTCGTGGGGCAGGTGGTGCTGCAGAGGCCGCAGCCGATGCAGCGCGACGAGTCGATGACGACCACATCGTTCTCCAGGGTCAGGGCCTGGACCTGGCATCGCTCCAGGCAGTCCCCGCATCCGCTGCAGTCTTCCACGCTTGCCTGGACGACGAAATTCGCAAGGGCCACGGCCTTGGGGTTCTGGTACTTCACGAGCATACGGAAGATCCCGCAGCAGCACCCGCAGCAGTTGCAGATAAAGGTCATCATGTCGGAGACGTTGTTCGTGCAGTGCACGAGCCCGGCCTTCTCGCATTCATCCAGAATCGTGCGGGCTTCGTCCTGGGTGATTTCTTTGCCGTACCCGTGTTTAACGACGAATCGCGCTACGTCCCCGAAGCTCATGCAGCTGTATTCCGGCACACCCTTTGCCTCACATTCGCGCCCCATCAGATCGGTGTGGTGCCGGCAATAGCACTTGGCCGCGGCGAAGAAGTCTTCCCGGTCGATGAATTCGGAGATCTTCTCGTATGGATATATCTCGGTGACGGATTGCATTTCTTCCTGGATCGGGATCACCCTGGCAAAGGGGTTGCCGATCATCTCCTGGAACTGCTCCACCATCTCCGGGGTCATGAAAGGGGCCATCTTCTCCTCGAAGGCCTCGAGCATGGTGGCGAGCTTCTTCTCTTGTGGCGAGCCTTCGGCCCGCATCAGCTGGAACTCCACGATGCCCGGTACGAAAGGAATCGCACAGTATTCCGTCTGCCCGTCCCTTTCGAGAGTAAACACCGTACCTCTGTGCGCCATGCGTTCCAGGATCTCGGAAAGCTCCGCCTCGGCCATCTGCATCTGCTCAGAGAGCTCTGACAAGCGTGCGGGCCGACCCGGAAGCTTGATTGCAATGCGCGCCTCCTCGGGCGTGAAGACCTCCTGCAGGATCAGGAGATAGTCGTCGAGCAGGGGAACCTTGTACGCAAACTCGTTCAGGCGTGCTCCCAACTCGTGGTAGACGTCCGGAATCATGATCTCTCCTCCTCTTCTCGTTTCCCGACTACCGCATGTAGGCGGGCAGGATCACGGATTGATCCCTGCCGGTAATCGCTGATGCGCAATGGATGGCTCCACCGGTAGCGCCGGACATGCCGAAGCTCCACTGTGTGACCGAGTCACCGGCGAAGTATAGGTTTTTGACCGTGGGGTGCGTAACGGGCAGGCGGCGGTCGCCCACGAGTCCGGGCGAAACGGACATGCTGTAGAGTTCCTCGCACCGGGTGAGGAAATACCACTGCACCTGCTGCTCGAAGTTGGGCATCAGGTGTTTCAGGAAGGTGAACATCCCCTCCACCGCACGATCCACCAAGTCCTGGTTCCGGATCTCGTCCGGGTTGCGGGGCAGCAGACCACACCAGACCGCGAGCAACCCGTGACCTTCCGGCACCCGTTGAGGATCGATCACACCGGCGTCTTCGCACGAGAAGAGGACATCCCCACGGAACCCGTCTGCATCGCTGCATCCGGGCATCACGGGATTGACGTAGATGCCCGAGAAGTTCGGATCCATCGGGGGTTTGGTGCAAACCCAGCCCAGGATGCCGGACAGGGGCCAGATCTGCTCGATCCTCTCCATGAACTCGAGGGGCCAGTATTCGGCAGGCACGAGGGAATGGGCACGCTGCATCGGCACATTGCAGACCACGGCAGGCGCCATGTAATCCTGCTCGCCTTCCGAAGAGGCGACCCGGACCCCACGGGCCACATAATCTTCGATCAGGACTTCCTTGACCGGCGAGCCGGTCTGTATCATACCCCCGTTGTCCTCGATGATCTTCGTAAAGGCACGGGTCAGGCTGTTGAAGCCTCCCTCCGGCTCCCCACAGCCCCCCATCTGGAAGTCGCGCCCCGATCGGTGAACCAGGTTGATGGCCTTGATGTGCTCACCCGTCGAGACGAGGGCAGGGTCGTTGATGCCCGTTTCCCAGGCTGACAGAACCTGGTGGAACTGCCGCACCTTCGGGCTCTTGGCCCGGGAACGCATGTAGACCTCCATGTCCACGTGATCGAAGGCATTCGCCTCCTCCTCGGACATGAGGTTCATCTCCCGGGAGACCTCGCGGCCCTCCTGGATCTCCTCCAGGGTCCATCCCTTCATCAGGTCCCGCAGTTCGTGCCACTCGTCTTTGAGCCACCAACGAAGCCCGCGGTTGGGAACGATCTTGCAGTCGCCCCCGAGGGCCTTGAGAACAAAGGACATCCGGCTTCGGTCCGAGGCGATGAACCCGTGCCAGCCCCCTTCAAAGATGTAGTCCTTGAAGGTCTTTGCCTTCAGCAGCTCGTCGATGGGAGGATCCGAGCGGATCACGGTGCTGCGGACCGTGGCGTAAAGGAGCTGCTTGAATTCCTTCGGCTCGAACTCCGAGTGCTCGAAGGAAAAGATCTTGCCGCCCAGGTATTTCTCCTTTTCCAGCAGGAGGACGCGGCGCCCCTCCCGCTTGGCCAGGATTGCGCCGGTGATCAGCCCTCCGATGCCCCCGCCGATGATGATGACATCAACATCTTTGCTGCTCATTTTCGCTCCTTAACAATTGAAAGTTTTCGATTCGGGATGCCTTTTGTTACTCCGGCTTCTTCAGGCCGGCGTCGATCTTTCGTTGTATCATCTCGATGTTGATTCTCACCATCGTCTGCAGCGCCTCGCCCACGTCCTGGTGAAAACGGTTGACTTCCTCGGGAGAGTCCTCCAGGACGCGCAGAACATGGTGGGGCTCTTCCCACCAGTTGTCCTTCGTCTTGACCATCGGCTTGGCCCCGGGGAAGGACTCCCAGTAAGCGCAGATGAAGTTCTGGAAGAACCGCATCATGTCCTCGTACTTGAAGAGCTCGTTGAACACCTTAGCGGGGCGACTGAACCAGTAGAGGTCTTCGTCCGCGGGTCCGATGGGCAGGCCCAGGACCGTTGAGCACCCATCGGGGCAGCTCAGGATCTGGGCGGCCATGCCCGAGGTGCCCTGAATGCGGTTCGTGATGTTGTGTTGCCAGGCTGCGGCGCAGGCCCAGGAACAGGCAGCGGAGTAGTCGATCGTCTTCCAGACGCAGGAGGGGCCCTGATAGATCACGCCCAGGGAAGGCGGGTTGTCCCGGCTGTACTTGTTGAACTCTGCGCAGGTGTCGAACCCGCACGCCCCACAGTCATAGCCCACGTTCGAGGTCCTCAGGTCGGCGCCGATCAGCAGAAGGGTGGGGGACCGCCCCTGGTCGTAGGCGAGCCGCAGGAACATGGCGTCCCCTCCGGCCGGCGGCATCACCTGTGCAAAGGCCTCCATGACCTCCAGGATGGGGACGATGTCTTCCCCGGTGACGATCATGCTCTTGATCTCTACC
>JAUWSZ010000222.1 GCA_030609865.1 bacterium
GCGTGGAAGTGCTGGAAGTGCGGGTTCTGCCGGATGAGCCATCCGGACAAACAAACCACCCACAAGTATTCGGACAACTGTCCGCGGGGGACCCGCTACCGGTTCGACTCCTTTTACGGGATAGGGACCCAGGAGCTCCTGCGAGCCCTGACCTGCGATCCCCCGGAGCTGGATATCACGGACCCCGTGGTTGCCGAGCGAATCCAACAGATCGTCTACACCTGCCCCCAGTGCGGAGCCTGTCAGACCAACTGCAATCCGACGAAGCATCTCGAGCCCGCGAACGCGTCGATCGCCTTGCGGCGCTGGCTCGTCGAGCAGGGGCTGGGCCCGCTGCCCGAGCATCAGCCACTCGTCAAGAGCATCATGAACTACGACAACCCCTGGATGCAGCCCCGGGCGGCCCGGACGAAATGGGCCAAGAAGCGAAAGGTAAAGGATGCGTCGAAGGAGGAGATCGAGGTGCTCTACTACCCGGGATGCACAGCCTCCTATGATCCGTACATACAACCGGTGGCCGGCTGGGTGACCGAGGTGCTCCAGGCAGCGGACATAGACTTCGGGATCCTGGGCAAGAACGAGATCTGCTGTGGCTCGACGGTCATGCGCGTCGGCGATATGGATAATTTCCGCAAAATTCGGGCAAAGAACCTCGAGTCTCTGAACAGCACCTCTGCCAAGGTCATCGTCACCGCCTGCGCGGGATGCTTCAGCACCCTGACCCACGAGTACAAGGAAGACCTGAATGCAGAGGTCAAGCACATGGTGGAGTTCATGGACGAACTCATCCAGGACGACAAGCTCAAGTTCACCAAGAACCTTGACCTGGAGGTCACCTATCACGATCCCTGCCATGTGGGCCGGTACTGCGATGTCTACGAGGCTCCCCGGAACATCCTGAAGGCCCTGCCCGGGGTTACGCTCAAGGAGATGGAGCGGATACGGGAGTGGAGTTGGTGCTGCGGGGCCGGAGGAGGATGCCGGACGGCCTTCCCCGAGGACATTGCCGGGTTTGCGGCAGAGGCACGGCTCGAAGAGGCCCATCAGACCGGGGTCCGGACACTCGTGACGGCCTGTCCCTTCTGCGAACAGAACCTCGGAGAGAACGCCAAACGGACATTCGACCGTTTCGGCATGCAGGTGCGGGATATTATGGAGCTGGTTTACGAGGCCTTATAGCCCCGCGTCAATCCACGCTCCATCGCTCGATCTGCTTGCCCAACAGCTTGTTGAAGCCATGATAGAGGAAAGGCGCAAACCGCTTGAAGCCGTAAACGACCTTCATTTCCGGGCCGGGAATGATGAGGAATTTGTTCTTCTGCACCGCGCTGAGGACGTTTTTCGCACAGGTCTCCTTGGTGATACCGAGCCACGAGGGAAGGTCTTTCGTCGCAGCCTCCTCCTTGAATCCCCTCCTCGCCGTCGCATCGAAGATGTTCGTCCGGACGAAGCCCGGGCAGACGACCGTCACGCCGATGCCGAAACGGGCAAGCTCATTCCGGAGTACTTCCGACAGCCCCACGAGCCCGAACTTCGTCGTCGTGTAGGCGGACATGCCGGGGCTCGCGCTGAGCCCTGCAGAGGAGGCGACGTTGACGATGTGGCCGCTTTTCTGCTTCACCATGTGCGGCAGGGCAAAATGAATTCCGTAGATGGGCCCCCACAGGTTGATGCCCACAATCCATTCCCAGTCTTTCAGGCTCAGGTGCCGCATCTCCCCGCTCAACCCCACACCCGCGTTGTTCATCATGATGTCGATCCTGCCGAAGGTGTCGACGGTCTTGTTGATCATCCCCTCGACCTGTTCCGGCTTGGAGACGTCCACGCCGAGGGCCACGGCCTTTCTGCCCTTTGCCTCGATGGCCGAGACCGTCTCGGCCAGTCCCGCCTCGTTGATGTCCGAGACGACGAGGTCCGCCCCCTTATCGGCAAACTCGACAGCCGTTGCCTGACCGATCCCGCTCGCAGCTCCGGTAACCACAGCGATTTTGTCTTTCAAGTTTCTCATCGCAACATCACTCCCGTATCAAGGGTTGAAGGACATGCAAAGTATAGGAAAGGTAAGGACCGTCGTCAAATGTTCTGGAAACACGCGCGCGCATGCAGTAGAATGACCGCAACTTTTATACGGCGCTCACCCCGATGAAAGGGTTGCTTATGTTACTTTATACTCCGGAGGAACTCGCATCCGAAGCCCGCTCCCTGTCCGAGATGGCCCTCGAGGAGCTCGAGCTAGGAAATCTGGATCAGGTGCGCTTCCTGCTCGGGCGGATGTCGGTGGGCCACTTCGAGCTATACTTCGGGTACCTCGACTGGGTCACGTGCATGGCGGGCAAGATCCTGCGGGACTTTGGCGAGGCCTACTTTGACACCACCTCCGGCAAGATAGCCCGGTTTCTGATGACCCCCTACGCAAAGGGCCTCCAGGAGGGAAACGAGAAGGAAACCATCACAGACATCATGACCCTGTGGTGTCATCAGATGGGCGGAATCGATCCCCTCGGAGAGACCAAGAACGAAATCGCCTTCTCGCTTGCCCCGTGCGGTTCCGGGGGAAGGCTGGTGTTGGGAGGCCTGTACGAGGCCTCGCCCCAGAAGTACCCGCCCCTGCGTGACGGCAAGCCCCTGTTCTGCCGAATCTGTCAGCACCTTCAGGCGGCCCTAAACGAACAGGCGGGAAAGGCCTTCTGGAGTGCCGTACCGGAGCGAGAGCGCACCGGATTCTGCCGGGTACGCTTTTCCAAGCATGAAACAAGGGAGAAGTACCTCTTCAATGCAGAGGAGACCTACCGGATCATCACGCCACGCTGCCATCAGGCCTTGAAACGACTCGAGAGCAACAATCAGGATATTCAGGGGCTGCTGCGAGACCAGCACAAGGAATGGAGGCCCCTGCACGACTTGCTCAACCTCTGGGTAACGGCCCTCTTCTCCGTAATCTACGAGGAAAAGGGGATGGCTTACCTATCGGAGCTCGTCTGGGAAACCTACGTTGCGATGTTCGACTCTACCTATCGCATGTACGGCATGATGGACACCCAGAGCCTTTTCCGCAACATGGTCCGGTTGTGGTACTACCATCAGGCAACCTTCCGCGTGATCGAGGAAGAGGACCGCTTTGTCTTCCTGCTCGACCCGTGCGGCAGCGGGGGCCGCCTGTATCGAGGAGAGGTGTTGATCCCCGGGGTCTTTCGGTACGGGACCGGGATGCTTTGTGAAAGCCGGGAACCGGACGACATAACGTTCGGGCGTGCCCCCTTCCCGATCTACTGCATCCACTGCGCTGCAACGAATCGGGATCAGTTCGAGGGAAAGCCATGGTCCTTCGTCGTAGACGGCGAGGCGATGTCCGACCCCTCCAAGCCGTGCATACAGTATCTTTACAAGAAAGAAGCGTCCCGTGTGGCTCCACCGAAGCTTCTGAAGCAGGTGGGACTCAGCGACGCAAAACCCTTGGATAAGGAATACGCGCTATGAGCCTTCTCAGCCAACTGATCGGAACCTTCTTGATGTTTCTCGGCTTCATCGGGATCCTGGCCGGTAGTCTCCTGTACCGGATGAAACAGGCAGACCTAGGGAAGATGTACATGTCGGCCACCATGATGGGTGGGGGGGAGATGTCGGACGCACCCATGGTGCGGTTCCTCACACGCCTGAGAGGAAACGACCCGTTGAAGAGGCAATGGGCACTGCGAATCCTGCTGGGCGGACTCCTCGTAGCCGTCGTCGGGGCCTGGCTCGCTTGAAAGGAGACACAACATGAACGCCAAGACAACCGAGGCTTCACCACAGTCCACACCGACCCACCTCGTCTGCCCCACGTGCGGCGGCCCGGTGATAGCTAAAATAGCCTTTGGCAGCAATTTCTGTGGGGTGCGCACCGTAGCCGCGTGCAACAAAGGCTGCGAGTGGACCCTACAGGAGCAGCAAACCATGAACAACGCGGCAAGTGACGAGATGTTCAGTTAGGGGAGTGACTCATAACTTGTGTCCCAGTTTCCGGCAATTCATCTGCCATCACTGTTTGACGCCAGGGATTAGCCGTTTGCTAATAGGTATTAGCAGTCAGGTATTAGGTATTAGCAGTTAGGTATTAGCTCCCAGCCACCCCCCCGTCAGAATGCGCGCCAAGGGGGAGAGGGGTGGGCTAATACCTAAGACCTAATACCTAATAGCCAATGAATTCACTGGCTGTCCCTGACTAAGGGAAACGCGGATGTTCCGATAGAAGACTCTAAGAGGGAGGGTGCTTATGAAACTGGACTCCTGGGTTTTGGAAGTGGTCTTGTATGGTTTCTTTCTGTTGATGCTGCGCGAAGGCCGCCTCGTACTCGGTCGAGAGCGAACCAGCATCTTCCTGTGGGGTTCGATCCTGTGGACCGGGATCATCGAAAATGCGATGGTCATCCTGGGCGGGTACGACTATTTCGCGTACGCCGACTACTACAGTTTCGGCGGGAAACTCATCGACGGGTATGCAGGCTGGGTCGCGTGGATCCTGGTCGTACCCCTGGCGATCTGCATCGGCTGGTTTCTCTTGAGCCTGCCCGCCCTGATCATCTCCCTCCGGATTCTCGGGGACAGGAGGAGCATCTGGCTCAAGGCGGCCTTTGCCGGCCTGATGCTCGTCAGTTTCGACATGCTCCTCGACCCTATATCGGTCGTGAATGAATGGTGGCGGTGGACATCCCCCAGCTACTACCTTCGCGGCGTGACCCTGGGGAACTACATCGGCTGGTTCTTCCTGCTCTTCTTCTTTGGGGCGGTGTTCGAACGAACTGTGCTCCAGAAGGGTGGTTTTCGCTGGCTCTCAGGCATCGAACGATGGGTCTTTCGAACCGACACGATGGATCTATCCGGCATGGAGACGCGGCGGATCGGCAAGATATTCTATTTTCGCCTGATGGCCTTCCTGCCGATCTTCTTCATCTGCTGCATGGTTGTAGCCACTGCGGTGCTTCTCGCTTTCGGCAACAACTGGGGCCCCTTTGACAGCGTTTTCCCAAACGATTTCATTCAGAGGCCGCGTTAGACCCGTACCGTTCTTACCGGCGGAAAGACCGAAACCATAGGAGGCATTCAAATGTGTCCAGAACAAAATACCGACCAAAATGTTCCCGAAATCTCGCTCCGGGCCAAACTCCGCATGGCCTACTTCCTGCTCCTTCTCGTAGCCATCCACATCGTGGAGGCAACCATCACGTTTCCGTTCGTGGACCACACCACGGCTACCCAGAACGTGATCTATGCCTTCATCGTGACCGCTCCGTTCTGCGCGATCAACATCATCTTCATCATACTCACACGCCGGGACCTGGCTACTGTCCGAAAGCAAAGCCAGTAGGTATTCTGTATATCCCCGTTGGCGGGGGATGTTAACAGTCCCTTTCACTCCCGCTAGGAAGTTATCGGTGAACCCTTGGAGCAGGCCACAATCAATCATGATGAGTTTGTAGCAACTGTGTAGCAGAGAGGAA
>JAUWSZ010000051.1 GCA_030609865.1 bacterium
ATGTTCATGGTCCCGGTCGACTGCCTCGAGGCGGCCGAGGCCATCCGGAGCCTTCAGGACATGTTTCTCCGAAACGGAGGCATATTCTGCGTAGGCGGCTTCGGCCGGGTGGCTGAAGCCTACTGTGAGGCCGTGACGGCAAACGGCGGCAAGGTCATCCTGAAGGCCAGGACAGAGAAGATCCTCGTCGAGCGGGGCAAGGTGACCGGCCTCGTCACCGACAAGGGCGCCTTTCACGCACCCATCGTGATCAGCAATGCCGGGATTCAGCCCACGGTGCTGAAACTTGTCGGCGAAGATCATTTTGACAAGGGCTACGTGAACTACGTGAAGGACCTGGTGCCCTCATGGGCCTTGCTGGGGTACAGGTATTTCCTGAACAAGAAGGTGACGGATGCCCCGTTTGGTGTCGTCTTCTCCAACGAAAGCCCCTGGAGCCTCGCTCGCTTCCTGGAGGCCAAGGCAGGCAAGGTCTCCCGGGAGGGGGTTGTCTACTATGAGGTCCCCTCGAACTACGACCCGAACGCAGCCCCGGAAGGCAAGCACATCCTGATGACAGGGTCCTACTGCCCCGCAAACCCGGACATGGCCAAGAAGGAGATCATGGAGTGGGCGAACGTCGGGGAGCAAATCATCTTCGAGGCGATCCCTGAACTGGAGGGCGCCATCGAACGGAAGGAACTCTACACGACCAAGGACGTGTCAAACCTTGCCCGTGACTCTGTGGTCCCCGGCCATGGGGGAGAAACGATCGGCCTCGGGCAGATCGTCGGCCAATGCGGCCCGAACAAACCGTCGATCCGGGCGCCGATACAAGGGTTGTTCTACGTAGGTTGCGATGCGGGCGGCAAGGGAGTGGGCACCCAACAGGCGATCGAATCCGGGATGAACGTTGCCGACGCGGTCATCCGACATCACCGGATGCGGAACGCGAGCCCCTAGACGGCAGCGTGGGCTTCGGCCTTCTCGGCCATCTTCACGACGCTTCGTTCTATTCAATGATCTCCAGAACGAAACGCCTCCCGGTTTTCATGGAGACATTGCTCAAGAGGGTGCGTATCGCAATGGCGGTCCGCCCCTGCTTCCCGATGATCTTCCCCATGTCCTCTTTGGCAACGGTGAGTTCGATGACCGCAGTATTTTCTCCTCTTACTTCGCTGACCCGCACGTGTTCCGGATGGTCGACCAATGCCTTGGCGATGTGCTCGACAAGCTCCTTCACATTGTCTGCTGTTTCTGATTCTGCCATCGTCTGTTCACCCGTCGTTTTCGTTTATGCGTTCTTCTGCCCCGGCCAACTTCGGAATGGAACACACCTCTTCACGCCTCTTCCAACAAGAGCTCTATTTCCCTCCTGATCCTCCCTTCCTTCATGTTTTTTGAACACGATACTTCTCCCACGAGAAGGTCCATTGCCGTATCGACGAGCCTTTTCTCGCCCAAGCTCAATGCTCCGGTTTTGCGCCTCTGATGAAGCGATCGGAGAACCCCGGCAATCTCGAGGATCGAACCGGTATTGATCCTTTCCTTGTAGTGCCTGTACCGCCTGTTCCATGTTTCCTCAGGTTCGGTGGACGGAAGATCTGTTTCTTTCAGGACTTCGTATACCCGCTCTATCTCCTTTGGGGAGATGGGATTTCTTATCCCTATGGATTCGACATTACCCAGAGGGACCAGAATCGTCATGCCCTTGTGGAGCATCTTCATGACGTAGACCATCTGCTCATTCCCGGACAGAACCTTCTCCTCGATGGCTTCGATGACCCCCGCACCGTGTGCGGGGTAGATCACTTTGTCGCCAACTTTTAGTCTCTCAGCCATTTGTCGACATGTCCGTTGGGCCGCCAGCATGCTTTCGAGCAAGGGCGACCACGTTTCGAAGAGATTGACCGGATTTGATCGTGCTATACCGCCTCACCGTGCCGCACAGTCCGTTCCGTGCTGAATTCGCAGGGAGAAGTCAGGAAACTGAAGGAGGAAAGCGATCCTGGGTGGATCCGCGGAACGGGATGCCATCTCCCCGTGTTGACACCCCTCCCTGGAGGCATGATTGCCTTTCTTGGATGGATTGGTCACTACACCCTGTCAAGTATCCGGCAAGGTTGGGTCCATGTCAAGGAACTCTTTTCAAGAATCCGTCTTATCTCGAGCACGATCGCGGCGGCTCTCCCAGGATATAACGCTTCTTCCCCTGCGTATACGCAGCTCTTTTCCTTCGTTGGAGGAACTTCGAAGGGGGACGTGAAAAGAATCGTTCGTCGTGCATGGAGCCCCACGGGGCAAGCCCGTGGTCCCAACAAAACGCCTGGGGCGACATCACGCCGAAGCTCACAGAGGTGTCTTTCGAGGCATGCGTTACCCTTGATCCACGGCTAAAGCCGTGGTCTCCTGCGAAGGCGGATGAAGACGAGGGACGCTCTCAAAGGCTGTACCTTTAGGGTAGGACATCAGGCGGACCACGGGGTAAGAGGTTCGGCTCAGCGCCGATTCTCTTCGATCGGGGTGGGCTGAAAGGAAGGGGATCGCGACTTGACGGATCCCCTTGAACTATACCACCGGCCCAGTCGGTGGGGCTTGAACGGTGCTAAATCTTTTGGACGTCGGCTGCGGCCGGCCCCTTGTTTCCTTGTGTTATCGAAAACTCGACACGATCGCCTTCATTGAGCGTCTTGAAGCCTTCTCCGATGATTGCCGAGTGATGCACAAAAACGTCACTTTGCCCCGATTCCCGCTCGATGAAGCCATAGCCCTTCTGATCGTTGAACCACTTCACGGTGCCGGTTTCTTTCTCCATTCTTGGGCCCCCTTTGTTCGTTGAAAGTTCCTTCCTGAAACGCCTGTCGTTTCCCTCAACAAAAAACGCCCAGACTTAGGCAATCTGGGCGACACTTGCATCATCCAAAACACAGTTTACTTCAGTCCTAACTGCTACTTTACTCGCCCCAGCCGTCCTTTGTCAATAAGGCAAGAAAATTTCGTCCCGCGAAGCGGGGGCTCGCGAGGGGGGGGGAAGACAGGATGGCACATCAGGGGCATCGTGCTCACAGCTGTAGTGCGGTGGAAAGCATCTCCAGCTGCGCCGGCACCGTGCCCATCTTCAGTTCGAGGGCCTTTGCCCTTCGGTAGTAGTAGTGCAGCTCGTGGTCGAGGTCGTAGCCCATACCCGCGTGAAGCTGCTGGGCGCTGAATGCGACTCGACGGACCGCCTTGCTGGTGAAGGCCTTGGCGATGGCGACTTCCCTTGCGGCCGTCATCCCCTCACTGAGCCGCCACAAGGCCTGATACGTGGTCAGGCGGGCCCCCAGCACATCCATGTACATGTCTGCCAGTCGATGTTGGACCGCCTGGAAGGTCCCGATGGGACGGTCGAACTGGACCCGTTCCCTGCAATAGGCAGCCGTAATCTCGAGTTCGTACTCCGCCCCTCCCACCATCTCCGCACACTGGATCGCGGTGCCCTTTTGGAGGATCGCCACCACCAGTTTTAGCCCCCCCTCCCGCTCTCCCACCCTGTCTCCAGCAGCAACCGGTACGTCCTCGAAATCCACCTGAAACTGCTTGTCCCCTGCGATGGTCTTGAGTGCCGTCAGTTGAATCCCGGGGGCATCCCTGTTCACGATGAAGATCGCGACTTGCCCGTCGCCACTCGTGGATTTCCCCACCCGCGCGACGACGAAGAGGTCATCTGCAATACCGGCATAAGGAACGAAGAGCTTCGTGCCCTTGATCGTGTATCCGCTGTCCCTTCTCACCGCCTGGGTGGATACACATCCCGGGTCATACGCGACTTCAGGTTCCTCCATCGCAAAGGTCAGGACACACTGCCCGGACACCACTCGCGGAAGCAGTCTTCCCTTCAACTCGTCTGATCCCCCTTCCAGGATCGCCAGCGTCCCCATCACCGTACCCAGCATGGGCCCGTTCAACGCTGCACGGCCATACGCCTCGAAAAGAACGGCCAGGTCGAGCAAGGTCAGCCCGACCCCACCATAGGCCTCCGGCACGATGATCCCCCTCCATCCCAGCCCCGCCATTCCCTCCCACAGCTGTCTCGAAAAGCCGGATTCACTCTCTTCGAGCTCTTTGAGTACCTTCCTGTCGCATTCCTTCTTCAGGAAATCCTGTGCGGACTTCTTGAGCATTTCCTGTTCTTCATTCAGCGTGAATTCCATCCTCAACCCGCCTTTCTGAACTTGGGCAAGACGACCTCTTCCGTTACCTGATCGAAGACGACTTCCACCGGCATCCCGATCGACACCTCTTCCGGCGTGACATCCACCAGATTGCTGACCACCCGCACGCCCTCCTCCAATTCCACGAGCACTACAGAGTACGGCGCTTTGAAGCCGGGGTGTGGGGAATCCTGATAGGTCACCCAGCTGTGAATCGTCCCCCTCCCCGCGGAGGGGACCCACTCCGTTTCCAGCGAGCGACATTCCGGACACATCGGTCTTGGCGGATGGAGCCAGTTTCCACACTCCTTACATCGCTGCAAGACCAGTTCCTGTCTCTTCACTCCCTGCCAGTACTCTTCGCTGTCCGGATGGAGGGTGGGAGCCGGTATGGGGTGCTCTTTGTCATACTCCATGCTCATGCTCTATCTCCCGAGAATCAAGCCGCCGGCCGGCCCGCCTGCCCCTGTGGCGACGAGTACCAGCTCGGCGTCCTTTATTTGTTCGGTTGAGGTGCCTCTTAGCTGACGGACCGCCTCTACGACATGGTTCATCCCGTGGATATGGCCTTCCCCCAAGGACCCCCCGGAGGTATTCAAGGCCAGTTCTCCATCACCTCGGATACGTTTCCCCCCTTCGCAGTAGGCCGCCCCTTCTCCACGGCCGCAGAAGCCCAGTTCTTCGAGTTGCATCGGAACGAGTGGCGCATATGCGTCATCCACCTGCACTACGTTGATGTCCTTCGGCCGCACACCGGCCATCTGGAACATCCTCTCAGCCACCCGCCCCATCTCGGGAAGACGCGCGATGTCGGGGCGATAGTAGCTGTTCATCATCTCGGTCCCCCCGACGATACTCTGAGCTCCACCCAAGATCAGGGCCGGTGTCTGCTTCAGATCCTTTGCCAGCTCGGGCGTGGCAATGACAAAAGCGGCGGCACAATCACTCTCCTCGTAGCAGTCCAATGCACGGAGAGGATCGACCATGATCTTGGAGGCCAGGTAGTCATCAATGGTGATCGGCTTCTCGTAGTAAGCACTGTTCGGGTTCTTCGCACCGTGCTCTCTGCACACGGTGGTCACCCAGCCAAATTGCTCGCTCGTGGCGCCTACTTCGTGCATGTACCGCCGCACGAGCATCGCAACCCTCCCCGTTTCGGTCACCAGGCCGAAGGGACTGTGGAAGGTCCATTGGAGCAGATCTGAAGTGGACATCTGGCCCGAGGTTTTCACGCTGGGGATCATTCGCAGCTTCGAAGAGCCATTCACGGCCCTGTAGACGACCACGCACTTGGCCACTCCCGCGGCCACGGCAAGTGCAGCGCGCAGGACCATCGCACACGGCGCCGCTCCCCATTTCACTTCCCCGAAATAGGTCAGATTGCCCATCCCCATCGAGCTCGTGACGACATGCTCGTCCGTCGCATCTTCGGACTGCTTGACCAAACCATCCACATCCGTCACGACGAGCCCCGCATCATCCAGGGCGGCCTTGATGATCTCGCAGGACATGCGAAGCTCCGTCTTACCGGAATCCTCCAAGAACTCACTCAACGCCACACCCACGATGGCCGCCTTACCTTTGATCCCGTTCATAGCAAACCCTCATCTGATGCTATTCTTCAATCTTTCTGAACTTGGGCAGGGTCAGGTCTTCGGCTATGTCGTCAAAAACCACTTCCACGGGCATGCCCACATGGATGTCCTCCGCCGACTCCTCGATCATGTTGCTGATCATGCGTACCCCTTCGAGCATCTCCACGACCACGACCACATAGGGAACCTGAATGCCCGGGTAGGACGCATTCTGATACACGAAGTCGACATAAGTGTATATCTTTCCCCTTCCCTCTGAAGGGGCCCATTCCCGCTCGGTGCAAAGGCATTGGGGACACATGGGCCGCGGGCGATGAACGATCAGGCCGCACTCCCTGCATTTTTGGAAGACGAGCCGATGCTCCCGGATGGCATCCCAGAACCCCTTGTTGTCGTAGTCCACATAGGGGCGCAAGAGCGGAATCCCCTCGATGTATTCCATACCCATAGCTTACCTCCTTAGCAGCACAGCACTGGTCGGCACGCCAAGCCCGCCCGTAACAAGGGACAACTCCACGTCCTCCACCTGGGCAGTGGATGTGCCCCGGATCTGGCGGACCGCTTCCGTGATCAGGTTCATGCCGTGAATGTATGCCTCCGACAGATGGCCTCCCGAGGTATTGCAGGGCAGCTCCCCTCCCAGCCGGATGCGCTCCCCCCCTTCACAGAAGGCCGCGCCCTCACCCCGCTCGCAGAACCCGTATTCCTCGAGCTGCATCGGTATCAGCGGTGTGAATGCATCGTAGAACTGAACCACGTCCACATCCTTTGGCGTCACGCCCGACACGCGCCACAACTCCTCCGCCGCATACCAGGACTCCGGCAGCCCGGAGATGATCGGCCGGTACAGGCTTGTCATCATCTCCCCTTGCGTCGCAATCCCCTGCGTTGCCCCCAGCAGGATCGCAGGCGTCTGTTTCAGGTCTCTTGCCCGTTCCGCCGTGGTCACCACGATGGCCACCGCGCCATCCGTATCCACACAACAGTCATAGAGCCGAAGGGGCCACACGACCATCCGGGAGGCCATGTAATCCTCAAGGGTGATCGGCCTCCCGTAGAACATCGCATTCGGGTTCCGGCACGCGTACTCCCGCAGCACGACGGAAACCCATCCGAGCTGCTCCGGCGTGGCTCCGAATTCGTGCATGTACCGGGTGGTGAACATGGCGACCCACGACGGAGGCGTGGCAAAACCGTAGGCCATCAGAGAGCCGAAATGATCGTTCGGCGCCGTCATGACCATCGATGCCCCGGGCACCCGCCCGTAACGGCGCCCCGATCTCTCGTTCATGCCACGGTAACAGACCACGCATTCGGCAACGCCCGTTGCAACTGCCACGGCTGCGTGAAGGATCGTTGCGCAGCTGGCTCCTCCCCCCCACCCACACTCTGCGAAGTAGGCAAGATCGGTGAGGCCCAGGTTGCTCACAACGTTCATTTCATCCGTGTAGTCGATGGCGAACTTGACCAGGCCATCGATGTCCTCCATTTTCAGCCCCGCATCATTGACAGCAGCTTGAATCGCTTCGCACGCAAGCTGGACCTCACTGCGGCCCGAGTTCTTCGAAAACTCGGTCTGTCCGATGCCGGCGATCGCGACCTTGTCCTTGATCCGATACGCTTCAGCGCTTGGGCGACCGGATGTGGGATACCTTCTGGCAAGATACGGGTCGAACACAATTTGCCTCCTTCATCATCCAGATCTAACAGGCCGTCCAAAAAACACCCATCCGTTATTTTCCGCACCCTCTCGAGGTGAAAGGTCAAAGGTATAAGGTCAAAGGGAACTGGGCACGTTTTTATATGTTGGAACGCCAAGAGGCACTGCTCGCCCCCCATCCCGTATCGGGTTCCATCCCCTTTGCCCTTTCACCTTTCACCTTTGCCCTTTGCCCTTTCACCTTTGACCTTTGACCTTTCACCTTTCACCTTCATCTGCGAAACAGAACGCACACTCCGTCTCTTTCGCGGTCACTTTGCTTTGGTGGGAAGGGCCATCGTCGCAGTGCCCCACGCATGCGGGCCCATACCCACGGAGAAATGGTACTCCACATCGACCAGATGCTGATCCCCATCCTCGTATTTCCTGGCAACCTTTCCGCCCGCCGCCAGGGTGTCTCCGGGAAACACGGTGGCACCCAGCTTGATCGTCACCTTCTTGAGCTCTCCTTCCGGGCCGCTCCAGTCCGTAAGATACTTGCCGACGAACCCTCCCGTGCTCAATATGTTCAAGAAGATATCCTTCGCCCCCTCCTTTTGAGCCGCCTCGTGATCGTGGTGCACCGGCTGGAAATCCCGGCTCGCAATCGCCGTAGCAACAATGGTCGACCGCGTGATCTCCCGTGTGTATCCCGGGAGATCATCTCCTTCTTGAAGTTCGTCCCAGTACAGAGATTTCACAATCCCCATCTCCTTTCTGCAGACTACTCATCTCTCAAGGTGAAAGGGCAAAGGATCCTTAGTCCCCCGATGGGGCTTGGGCTTGGGACTGACCCCTTTCCCCTGCGGCTACATAACAACTCCGCACGTCCCTCTTCTGAGCTTCCTTGATCAGCCTCTCCGAGGCCATCCTTCTGTAGCCGCCTCTAGTGAAGTGACTTGGAAATATCGCTATGTTTCCCTTGCAGAGCTCGAGTTGTTCGGTGCTGTCCGGGGTTCCGTCGGAGATCTGCGCCGGGCGACTTTGTAGGGGGAGGGAGAGACGGAGCCCAAGCAAATCGGAGAGGGAGCCCCGGACAGTACCGAACGGGAACAACCTCCTCAAACATAGCTATATTTTCAAGACACGCCTCTAGCCTTGTGTTCCCGGCTTGAACGTCAAGACGGTAAAGGACTGGACACAGACCACCTCGTCCTTCTGATTGATATATGTGTACTCCGCTGTGACAAAATGTCCGGTTCCGATCCGTGTGGTCTTCTCCGGTGACACACTGGCAAGCTTGACCTTGAACCGGAGCTGATCACCCGGTCGCATGGGCTGGAGGTATTCCTGGGTGGTGGTTGTGGCCACGATTCCGAAATAGCCGGCATCCCCCATCCTCTTCACCGCCGTTGCGAAGGGATCCGGCTTGCCCTCCCGTTTCGGCCAGAGAGCCGGTGTGCTGAAGGCCTGCACCATCTGCGGGGGGGCAATGATGCCTCCGTACTTGCTTCTCTTCGCGTACGCTTCATCCGTATACAGAGGGTTGCCGTCTTCCATTGCCTCGCACCAGTGCCGGATCATCGCCTTGTCCACACCATCCTTGCAAATCTGCAGCTCCGACTCCTGCCCGACCGTGGCTTCAAGTTCCTCAAACGCTCCGTTCATATCCTCTTGCCTCCTTACACGCACCATCCCGTATCGTCTCGGTGTGAAACAGGGTCACAGAGATCTTGGCATCATCAACCCGGCCATGGCGATGATGTTCTTCTGAACCTCGATCGCTCCACCGCCGAAGATCAGGACAAGATCCCTTCGGAAATAGCTGGGCATTGCCCCTCCGAGAGGCGCCCATCTGGATCCCAGCTCCAGCTGCCCGTAACGGCCCAAGATCTCC
>JAUWSZ010000190.1 GCA_030609865.1 bacterium
AAAGTCAATCCCAACCGCATCTGATCAGGGTGTCGACGGGGGCGGGAATGGGGGGTTGGGTGAAGTACATCCGGGTCCGAACCTCAAGAATCGACCCGAAGATTCCGTGCTTACGCCGCTCGCAGTAGAAGGCTTCGTGCAATGTGCGGGCTAGATCAGGGGGAAGGGAAAACAGTTGCCGAGAGAGACCTGAGTCGAGCCCTCAGCCGGGTCCGGGATTTCAGGGCATCGTTCTGCTGTGCCCCCCGCCGACTCGAGGCTGGCCGCCTTTTTCCACAGCCCTTCCGCCTTCTCCTGCTGATGCAAGCCATGGAGGCAGTCGCCCAGGGCGCGGTAGATCAGGCCCGACTCCGGACGCTTCTGCAGTGCCCGGGAGTAGTGGACAGAGGCACGACCCAGGCGGCCGTTCGCCTGGTACGCCGTCCCCAGGCAGTAGTCCACCCGGTAGTCATCCGAGCCTCGCTGAAGAAGGCCTTCCCAGAGGTCGATCGCAGCCGCTACGTTCTGCTGTTCGACGAGGCACAGCCCCATACCAATCTTGCAGGGCACTTCAGGGAAACCTCTCCCCACAGCCTCCTCATAGTGCGGGATGGCCTCTGCGTAACACGACGACAGCCTGCCGGCCTCTGCCAGGTAGAAGTAGGTTTGTGGAGACGAATCCTGGTTTTCGACCAGGGCCTTCAGCATTTCTCCGGCCTTTTGAAAGTCCCCCTCCCTGCTGAAGGTCTCCCAGAGGCCGTCGAGCGCCTCCTGGGATCCCGGGGCCTGCCTGAGGATCCCATAGAAGAGGTTCCGTGCCTGGGAGATTCGATTTCCCTCCAGGTATTCCCTGCCCAGCGAGGAGTGATACGCAGGGTCCAGCTTGATCTGGAAGTCGGCCGTGATCAGGCCTGACAGGATCGTCAGCAGGACGGCTGAAAACGTCACGAGGACATACTTGGAAAATATATTCTCCCGGATCTTCGGAAGCAGGGTGTCTCTGATTTTCGGGACCAGGGTTTCCTTGATTCCGGGGATCCATTCTTCCCTTATTCTTCGAGGAAGGCCTTCCCTTATTCTTGGAAGGAGGTCTGCCTTGATTCTCGGAAGCAGGGTGTCCCGGATACTCCCCAGGGAGTTCTCCAGGAAGGACAGGAAGGAGAGGTGGGTCAGACGTCTTCCTTCCGCCTTTTTCTTCCCGACGGACCTCTGATCCGAAGGCGGAGGCTTCTTGCATATTCTGGTCAGGATGGCCTTTTTTCGGCTGGCTTCCATGATCCGGCCCGACGACTCGAGGACCTCGATCTGCTTCTGGTATCCCTCCAGGACCCTTCGCCTGCTGTGTGCGTCCTTCTTCAGGGAAGCCTGGATCTTCCCCAGATAGGCGTTCGCCTCGGCATGTGTCTCCTCGATGGAGAGCACGGACTCGAAGCATTCCAGGGCCTGCACATAGTCCTCGGACTCAAAGGCGATGATTCCCCGCGAGATCCACAGAAAGACCAGCTCGTAGGTCCCCTCTCGAACCTTCCCGCAGATCTCCTCGTGCTGCTGTGACATTCTCTCCTCGAGCGAGGCGATCGGGGCGTCTTCCGGGGTGTCACACCGAACGGTGGCGACGATCTTCCCGTTTCGATACACGTGCGTCTCGATCGATCTTTCCGGACTGTTCAGTTGCTGGGTCTGAACATCATAGGTTGCATCCTGAAAGGTCTCTCGGCTGTTGTATCCAATCATGGCTCGTCATCCGGGACAGGCTAGCGAGATTCGATTCCGTTCAAACGGGACAGATGCCAGGTAAAATCGGGATTCAAAAACCACGTTTTGGTGATTTCTGCAAGGTTGATGCCATGTTATCACCGGGCTTTAGGATCCGGGGAAAATGTCCGAAAAGATAGGGGAGGACTGATTCGGAGGGTGTGTGTGCTTCCCCTCAGCCTGAACGAAATGTCTTGTGAGGAGGAATCTCCATGAAAAATTTCCAGAAAGTGACAATTCTGGGTATCTTGCTCGGATTCGGAGGGTGCCTGTTCGGCTGTGTGACCGGGGACCAGGAGCGCATCCGGGAGCAGCAGGAGATCGAGAGACAAGCCGAGGCGCGGGAGGCCGCGGAGATCAATGCGAGACTCTTGGAATGCCGGGGGCACCTCGAGCAAGGGGAGGTGGACAAGGCGCGGGCCATTCTCGAAGGCGTTCTACAAGTGAGACCCGACCATCCCGAGGCGCTGTTCTACTGGGAGAAGGTGAACACAAATGTGTACAGCACGGTCTATCCGGGCAACACCCTCTCCGGGATCGCGGCCTACTATTACGACGATGGGGAAAAGTGGCCTGTTCTGGCCCATGCCAACGGCATTGAATCCCCCGACAAATTGAACCGCTACCATCGGCTTCGTGTTCCATGGCTGCCGGCATGCGAGGAAGGAAAGGATGAGGCGGGCCGACTCGGGGGTTCCCTGTTCGGCAGCCCTCGTCCCACGAAGATCGTCCTCCACCCGGTGCAGGACGGAGACAGCCTGGAGGCACTGGCCAGGCGGTATTATGGAGACAAGACGCTCAGCTTCTTCCTGGCCGACTACAACCGGATCGAGGATCCCCGGTTTCTGGAGAAAGGCTCTCCGCTGAAGATCCCCGTTTTCCCTCCGCGTAAGAAGGATACGAGCAAGAAGGCCCGGAAAACGCTCAAGCAAGGCAACCTCGCGCTCGAAAAGAGGGAATACGAAAAGGCCTGTCAATATTTCGCTTCCATACCCAAGGGCTCTCCCTATCGAAAGGAGGCACGACGCTCCATGGAGAGCTGCAAGGCCAAGGGGGCTTCTCACTACGACAGGCTGGGCGACGAAGCGCTCCAGAACTCCGAGCCGGAAGACGCCTGCCGCTACTGGAAGACGGCCCTGCGGCTGGACCCCGGACGGCAGGAGGTCGAAAAGAAGCTGGAGGAGGCCGAGGATCTCGTGAAGACGCTCGATCTGCTTCCGTCCCTACCGTAGTGGGGTGACTTGGAAATGTAGCCATGTTTTGGGAGGGTCTCAGCGTTCGGTTCCGTCCCGGGTTCCCTCTCCGATTTGTTTGGGCTCCGTCTCGCCCGCCCCCGAAGTCGCCCGGCACAAATCTCCGACGGAACCCGGGACAGGACCGAACAAGTTGAGTGCTTCCATTGAAACATGGCGAGAGTTCCCTATAGACCCACCAGCGAGCCCGCAAGCCGATCTCGCCAAAAGGGCCGAAGGGGTCCGAGGGGCCTCAATATTGAAGGACCCCTTGCAGCGTGCTAACATAGTAAGCTTTGCATTTGGAGCACGCTATCTCGTTCCCTTCGGATCGCCTGGCTCGACATGGCTGAGAAATCCCCACTCAAGAAGATTCGGAACATCGGTATCGTCGCGCATATCGATGCGGGCAAGACGACCCTGACGGAGAGGATCCTCTATTACGCGGGACGGATCCATCGTATGGGCGAGGTCCACGACGGTCAGGCCGTCATGGATTGGATGCCCGAGGAACAGGAAAAGGGGATCACGATCACCTCAGCGGTCACCCTTCTCGAATGGGGGGGGTGCGAGATGCATCTGATCGATACGCCTGGCCATGTGGATTTCACGATCGAGGTCGAGCGTTCCCTGCGGGTGCTCGACGGCGCCGTTTTCATTTTTTCCTCGGTCGAGGGGGTGGAGCCTCAATCCGAAACGATCTGGCACCAGGCGGATCGGTATCGGATCCCCCGCCTTGCCTTCATCAACAAGATGGACCGGGTCGGCGCGGATTTCCACGGTGCCCTCAAGATGATGAAGAAGAAACTGGGGGCAAACCCCGTGTGCTGCCAGATACCCCTCGGCGTCGAGGAAGGCCATCAGGGGGTGATCGATCTGGTCCGGATGTGTGGCATTGTTTGGGACCCGGAGGAACTGGGGGACAGCTATCACGACGTGGAGATCCCCAGCGAACTCGAGGAGGAGGCGAAGGAGCATCGAGACGCCTTGATCGAGAAGATCGCCGAGTATGACGACGCCCTGATGGAGAAGTATGTTCAGGAGGAGGAGATTACCGAAGAGGAGATTCGCAGGGCGATCCGGAAAGCCACGGTGCATCTGGAAATCACGCCCGTCTTCTGCGGCGCCGCCTACCGGAATCGGGGCGTGCAGCCTCTGCTCGACGGCGTCGTCGACTACCTGCCCTCCCCGCTGGATCGACCCCCGGTGACCGGATTCGATCCCGCAGATCAGACGCCTGTCGAGCGCCAAGCCAGCGTGAAGGAGCCGCTGACAGCGCTGGTGTTCAAGATCGCCATGGAGGAGGGGCGCAAGCTCAGCTACCTGAGAGTCTACTCAGGTACGCTGAGGCCGGAGAAGGTAGTCTACAACGCGAACCTCGGAGAAAAGGAGCGGGTCGCCCGGCTCTTTCAGATGCATGCAAACCAGAGGAGAAGGATCCAGCAGGCGGATGCAGGGGATATCGTGGCGGCTACGGGACTGAAGACGGTCCGCACGGGGGACACACTGTGCGACGAGAAAACCCCCATTGTCCTGGAACCGATGCAGTTTATGGAGCCGGTGATCTTCATTGCCATTGAACCCAAGAGCATCGCGGACCAGGAAAAGCTCTTTGCCAGCCTGGAGAAGCTCGCGGCCGAAGACCCTACCTTCCGATTTCGGTTCGACGAGGAATCCGGTCAGACCCTCATCTCCGGTATGGGGGAGTTGCATTTGAACGTCCTGGTGCAGAGGCTGACGAGGGAATTCTTCGTCCAAGCGAATGTCGGCCGACCCCAGGTCGTGTATCGCGAGACGATTACCCAGGTGGTGGAGGAACGGGGGGAGTTCTCGCGGGAGATCAACGGGAAGGTGCAGTCCGGGGCTGTCCTCTTGGAGATTGCCCCCCAGCCTCGTGGCTCAGGGATTCAGATCGTCTCCGCCTTGGCCGAGGAAGGTCTGCTCCCTCCCGAATGCACCCTGGCCATCGAGGAGGCCTTTCGAGAGTCCTGCGTGAGCGGTTCGCTCGGCGGGTACCCCGTTGTGGACGTACAGGGCAGGATTCTCTCTGCAGAGTACAGGGAGGGCGTGTCGACGCCTCTCGGCTTCCGAATCGCGACGGCGACCACGTTTCAGCGGGCCTATGGACGGGGGCATCCCATCCTCCTCGAACCGATCATGTCGGTTGACATCATCGTTCCGGAGGAGTACGCGAGTGGAGTCATCGGGGATGTGCAGGCCCGAAGAGGAAAAATCCTCGAGATTCTTCCCAAGAGCCAGATCACCGAAATCCGTGCCTCGATCCCTCTGTCCGAGATGTTCGGGTATTCCACGGACCTGCGCTCCGCCAGCAAAGGCCGGGGCACGTTTACGATGCAGTTCGAACGATTCGACGAAGCGCAGGATAAAAAGTAGAGCGGATTCCGCTACAGAGCGGAACCGAAGAACAGAAGAATGCCGGGAGGGACGCCCCCCGGCATTCTTGTATGGGCGCGTCCGGGTTAGAGCTTTTTCTTGAGTTCAGGGGCTGGCTTGAACGAAACCGTCTTGCTGGCCTTGATGTTGATGACCGCGCCGGTTTGCGGGTTGCGACCCTTTCGTGCTTTGCGACTCTTCACGTTGAAAGTCCCGAAGCCGGGGTAGCTGAATCGCTTTTCCTTCTTGATCGCCTTTGCGACCTCTGCAATGGCGAGGTCGATGATTTCCCCCGTTGCCTTCTTGCTGACGTCTGCGGACTTGGAGATCTGCTGTGAGACTTTGTCAATCAACTCGGCCTTTGTCATACCCCTTCTCCTCTTCTGTTTGTTAATCGTTTTATAAAACGGAATCCGGCCTGATGTCCTTGCCTGGCAATTGACTCATCGACCCTTTGAAGGTAGTTGATTTCCGTCTTACATAATATATTAAAACATATATTTCAAGGTAAAAATGGCAAAATGGGGCCGAGCAGGAAAAAA
>JAUWSZ010000351.1 GCA_030609865.1 bacterium
GAAACACAGCATGCCGACATGATTCGTTCTGTCGTTCCGAAAGTGAAGGAAGGAACCGTTCGATTCAAGGCGCAGTGCCTCGATGAGACCTCGTTCGGTATGTTCCAAGATTACCTGAAGTTTTCCCTGGCGCGCGCCAGGGAGCAGGACATCCCGCTGAAGGATGCCTTCGAGACCGCACTGGCCATCGAGCACGATCTGATCGAGAGGAGTTTTTTCGATCTGTTCGAAGCGGACAGAGGGGAGTTGATGGTCATTCTTGAGGGCCTGGCATCTTCGACACGAGAGCATCATCGCAGACTGGTGGATGCCGTCGAGAAAAGCGGGCAGTCTCCGGAGTAGGCTGTCCCCGAATTGCCCCAATAATTGAGACCCTCCAACGAGGGAAAACCCGAGGTGCAGACATGAAGAGGGCCATCCGCCTTCGCAGGGGACCACGGCCTTGCCCGTGGGGCTCCATGATACTCCTTACGATCCTGCTCGCCGGATGTGCGGGAACGGCACTGCAGACCGTCGAAACACCCCAGATGGAGGCGCCCAAGGAAATCGAATCTCTCGACATACCCCTGCCGAAGCCGTCCTCAGAGGCGGATGCAGACTATCTGGGCCTGGGAGAATCGAAGGACTCCTTCCGCATGGACCAAATCAAGGCCGGAGTGCTCGTGGTCGAGGTGTTCGACATGTACTGCAGGTTCTGTCAGGGCATGGCGCCGAAGGTGGATGAAGTCTACGAACTCAACCTGCGTTCAGGTTTCGGGAGCGAGGTGAAGATGATCGGCATCGGGCGAATGAATACGGCGCTGGAGGTTGCTACGTTCAAGGAGAAGTACAAGGTGAAGTTTCCCCTGTTTCCCGACAAGGACCTTTCGATTACCCGGGCGTTGCGGGCACAGGACGAGGGAACGCCTTATTTCATCGTGATCAAGATGGCGCCGGGTGACCGGGTGGAGGTCGTTCACACGAGCACGGGTGCGTTTGAAGACCCGAAAGCCTTCCACGAAGTCATCCTCGAGCGTTCCGGTCTGAGAAAGGAGTGAAGCCGTGAGAAGACTCTTGGCAGTTTCGCTGGTGCTGATGGCAGGCTTTTTCCCGCTGTGGATCTGCGGAGCCCGGGGGGAGGGGCTTCAGGACAGCATCTACCAGGTGGAAAAGCTGAAGCCGGTTGACAGCCGGCTCAAGGTCGAGGTGGGGAAGCCGGCTCCCGATTTCTCCCTGCCCTCCCTGAAGGGCGGGGAGGTTCAACTGAGCCAATACCGCGGGAAAAAAAACGTGGTTCTCTCGTTCGTGCCCGCCGCCTGGACCCCCGTGTGCTCGGACCAGTGGCCGGGCTACAACATCGCGAGGGAAATGATCGAGAAGTACGATGCGATTCTTCTGGGGATCAGCGTGGACAACCTGCCCACCCTGTACGCCTGGACAAAGCAGCTGGGAGATCTCTGGTTCCCGGTCCTCTCGGATTTCTGGCCTCACGGTTCGATTGCTGAACGATACGGGATTCTCCGGTCGGAGGGCGTTTCCGAACGGGCCTTGTTCGTCATCGACAAGCAGGGGATCATACGGTACATCGATGTGCACGATATCAACACGAGGCCTGATCTGGATGAGTTGATCAACGCGCTGGCAAATCTCTCTCAGCCATGACAGAGTCGGCCTGAGGTCACTCGGCTTCGAGCTCGACCTTCTCGACCCGCGCGAGATCCGGGTTGTCGAACCTGCTCCCGACGTAAAAGACGACGGCCGCCATCATCCCGAAGGCAGGGATGATGAGCATGGCCTTGGAGAGGCCGATACGGTCGCTTATCGCTCCCACGAGCCACGGAGACCATATGTCTCCGCACATGTGCTGCACGATGACGCACAGGGCATAACTGAAGGCCCGCAGGCCCGGGTGAACCAGGTCCTGTGTGACGGAAGCGGCAGGCGCTATAAAGAGGGTGGCAAGGGTTCCGTAGCCGATCATGATGTATAGCTGCGCCCCTTTTCCGGGGTTGAGCAGGGCCACGAGGAGGACCGCCGCTGCGGCCAGTGAAGTCAGGGCCGGAAAGATCATTCTTGCCTCAGGTCTCCTCCGGTGCCAGGCGTCGGAGAGGAATCCTCCCAAGGGGGCGCCGACGAGAACGAGTGCGAAGATGGGCATGGTGTACGTCCCTCCTTCACCCGGTTTGGCCAGTCCGGTGCGCTCGAAGTAGGAGGGCATCCAGGTCATCAGGGCGGTCGTGACGGCCACGTTCATCGCGAATCCGAGGTAGGTGAGGACGAGGGAAGGTTTGCGGCAGATCTGGAGGGCTTTCGCGAAGAATCCTCGAAGGTCGTTGAAGCCTTCTGCCGAGGATTCCGCACGCACGGTCTTGTAGTCAGGCAGGAACCAGGCGGCCAGAGCAAGAAGCATCCCGGGGAAGGCCACCAGCCCGAAAGCGTGTTGCCAGCCCCAGTGTTTGGCAATCTGGCCACCCGCGAAAAGCCCTACGCCCACGCCAAGCGGGATAGAGGCGTTCCAGATTCCGAGCGCTTTGGCCCTCTTGTCCTCGGGGTAGGCTGCAGAGAGCATGGCCGCCCCGGCCGGTGCGTAACCCGATTCGCCGATCCCGATGAATGCGCGTGCCACGAGAAGCTGGGTGTAATTCTTCGTGAAGGCACACGCAAGCGTCGCCAGGCTCCAAAGGAAGACCATCACGGAGACCATCTTTCGCCGGCTCCATCGGTCGATGAGGATCGAAGCGGGCACGGTGAAGACCGTGATGAACAGGAGCACGACGCTCATCAGGGCGCCTGCTTGTGCGTCGGATATTTGCCAGTCCCGCTTCATGAAGTCGATCATGCTCGCTACGACGTACCGGTCGATATAGTCCGACATGTAGATCAGGAACAGTACGATCAGGATTGCGTGGGAACGCATGCCGGTCCCGGTGTACGTTCCCGAGCCCGGGGTTGCGGGGGCTGAGGCTGGCGACTGTTTCATGAGGGGGGGGGTCCTTTGAAGAAGGCATTTCTTGACACCCAGGCCTGCCACTGCTTATACCAATACGGGAATGCTTTTGAAAGAGCGTTGCAAACCGGGGCCCTTTTTCCGTATACTATGGGGCCTCGACGCCCTCGAACCATCACCGCATTTCGGAATCGTGCCAGCAAGCGCCCGACGGCTGCCCGAGGGCAGCGAGCCCTGTCCCGGGGTCCTCATGGAACCAGCCTTCTGGAGATAGGCGGCCTTCACCCTTTCTAAAAAAGGAGATGTAATGTTGAAGAAGCGGAAGGATACGGAAGACGGCAATGCTTCGGGCTCGGGCACTTCTTTTGCTGAGAACAGGTACACGCCCGGCTCCACCTCTGGCTCCGTGGACGAGAAGACCATCATCGGCGAACAGATCTCCATCGAGGGCTCGATTTACGGCAAGGAGAACCTCCTTATCGAGGGCTCGATGAAGGGCAAGATCGAGCTGGAGGAGCACCAGGTCATCGTGGGCTCCAAGGGCAAGGTCGAGGCGGAAATCCACGCCAAGGACGTGACCATCAGCGGCCGGATGACTGGAAACATCCAGGCCCTTGGCAAGGTGGAAATCACGAGGGCGGCCGAGTTCAACGGAGAGGTCAAGGCCCGGAGGATTTCGGTCGAGGACGGCGCGTACATCAAGGCGGTGATCGAGCTCGACCGTGACGACAAGAAGAAGACCTCCTCGGCGGGCAAGCCGGATTTACAGGTGGCTTCCTCCGGGTCGAACCAGGAGCCGATCGCCCTGTCCGGCGGCGGAGCCGATAAAGGGAAATGACCCTTGCCGAGGTATGCTGAGCCCCTACGGAGTCCTTTTCACCGAGACCCTCCGGATGCGAAGGCCTACACCAGTCGGATTCTTCCCCTGTTTGTCGAGTATCTCGACGATCATCCCCAGGGGAAACTGCTCGACGTGGGGCCGGTTTGTGGAGAGAACATCCGGTTCTTCGCCTCCCGAGTGGCGAAGCTCTATGTGTGCGACTTGTTCCAGCGGCTTTGCCAGGAGACGAGGCAAGGCCGGTCTGCCAGCCATATCTGGCGTGACCTGAACTACCCTGTCGGGTCGTTCGAGGCCGTCCAACTTTGGGACCTGGGAGATCACCTGGAAGACCGCGATTTTACCAGGCTCGTTGAGCTTTGTGTTCTGATGTTGAAGCCGAAGGGCATGCTGATGTTGATCGCTATGGGGGAGCAGGCGGACCCCACATTCTCGAACTCTCTGGCCATTGGTGAAGCCTTCCGGCTTCATGTGCGGGCCCAGCCGGACCTGGATCTTCCGCGGCATCATCGCCACAACCGCGAATTGATAGCCATGCTGAGCCCATTCAAGCTCATTAAATCGGTCATCTACCGGAGCGGGCTCAGGGAATTCCTGTTTCAGCACCCCTGACGCGCCTTCCGTACCCACACAGGGAGAGACGTGCTTTGACCAACAAACACCTCGTGCTGTTTTTCTTGATGCTGCTCGCCCTCTGCCTTTCC
>JAUWSZ010000326.1 GCA_030609865.1 bacterium
CATGTGCCCCTGGACCAGATCACCACGAACGTGATGCTCGAGAAGAAGCTCTGTAACGGTGCGCCCTTCTACGTGCTCGGGCCCATCGTGACGGACATAGCTCCCGGGTATGATCACATCACAGCGGCCATCGGCGGCGCATTGGCAGCTTCGGCCGGCGCGGATTTCCTCTGTTACGTCACGCCCTCGGAGCATCTCCGGCTGCCCACGCCCGAGGATGTCTGGGAAGGGGTCATGGCCTCGCGGATAGCGGCCCACGCAGGAGACCTGGCCAAGGGTCTTCCGGGTGCGTACGAATGGGACCGGAGGATGGCCGAATGCAGGAAGAAGATGGACTGGAAAGGCCAGATCCGGGAGTCCATCGATCCGGAGAAGGCCAGCGAAATGAGGGCCAGCAGCCTTCCCGAGGATGAAGACGTCTGCACCATGTGCGCCGAGTTCTGTGCGATCAAGAAGATGCGGGAAGCGGGCTTTGTGGAAAAAGAGGAAAGCGCCTAGCACCTCTCCAAAAAAAATAAAAAAATCCTTGACACGGAGTGCCCGGTCCACTATATTGCGAAAAATGAATACTGATTCATTATTCATTGCCTTGATCTCGCTTAGAAATCAGTGAGTTAATCGATAAATATAACAATAGTTTCATTATTTGTTGCGTTTTCTTGGATTCTAACGATTAACGATTCCTGATAAGCAAACCCAAAGAGGAACGACCATCATGTATTCGTCTCTCCCAACTGCCAGGCTCATCACCGGCACCCCGTCAGGCACGGAAGTCGACACACCTCCGATCTTGATCGAGTTGAGCAAAAAGGCTCATTTCTGCCGCTTCCTGGAGAAGGAAATGAACACGGCGAAGACCGAAGCGGAGAAGGAGGCGGTTCAGACGATCCTCTTGAACACGAAGATCGAAATTCGGGCGATGGAGAAGAAGTGGAAGAGGGCCCAGGCTGCCCCCCATCGGACGAGTCGTTCTACCTCGAAGAAGGTGGCCAACGCCTACGCGCCCCAGCGAATTCAGTAGTAGGGAATCGACTTCCCGGAGAGGGCCCTTTCAGGCCCCCCCCTCACGGGCCCTTTCCGGGGCCCCTCCTTGACACCCTCATCCTTCCCCTCCGCACCGACGACCCTTTCCCGGGATTGCCCGGAATTTTCTTGACATCGTCCGAGCAAAGACCAAGAATGAGGCAGGTGGCCTTCCCACACTTCCCGAGAAAAGGCAGGATCCTTTCCCATGGAAGAAACAGAAAAGAGACAGACCACCCGCATCCCTGTACCAGTCTACATCGAGGCGTTCACCGAGTCCTTCGCGGTCGGCATTCTCAAGAACGTTAGCGCAGATGGGATGTTCATCCTGTCGACGGAACCCAAGGAGGTCGGGACCCGTATGGACTTGAGTCTCAATCTGCCGGGTGCGGAAGCCAAGATTCAGCTGACCGCCGAGGTCGTCTGGGTGGTTTACCCTCCATCCTTCCCCGAGACGGAACTGGAGGTTCAGCCCGGGAAGCCGGTAGCCGACAACCCGGGCATGGGACTCCGCATTCTCTCCGCATCCGCTCAGGACCTGCTTTCCCTCGAGGGGTTCCTCCGGGAACCTGAAGCCGCTGGATCCGGGTAGTGGGCGGTTGTCCCTCGATCCCTTCCCTCCCGACAGGCCTCGACCGGATGAACTGTTTGGTCTCGAAGAAAAGGGGCCGGCATGAAGGAAGCCGAAGAGGGCCACGTACCGTCGTTTGATGGGACACGAATCTACTACCGGGCGGAAGGGGAGGGATTCCCCCTGGTCGCCTGCAACGGCGTCCTCTGCTCTTCCGGCTACTGGGTATATTTCCGACGCTTCTTCCGGAACCGCTGCAGGGTGGTTGTCTGGGACTACCGTGGCCACGGCGGTTCAGAGCTTCCCACCCACCTGTCGCGTATCAGCATCGGCGCCTACTGCCGGGACTTGAAAGCCGTGCTCGACAGACTGGAGGTGGAGAAGGCGGTCCTGCTCGGACACAGTATGGGCGTCCAGGTGATCCTGGAGTTCTATCGCAGGCATCCGGAAAGGGTTGCAGCACTCCTTCCGGTCTGCGGAACCTCTGCGCACGCCTTCCGAACGTTCTATGGAATGCGGTGGACGGATCGGTTCCTTCCTCCGGTACTGCGGGCCGGAGAGAGGCACGCAGATGCGGTCGCCCGGGTCCTGAAACCGCTGTTACGCACCTGGCTTCCTGATCCGCTCGCCCGTCTGGGCGGTGTCGTCAACTGGTACCTCTGCCCGCGCGAAATCATGAAGGACTACTTCCGGCACATGGCCTCCCTGGATTTTCGGATGGCCGCCCGCGCCTTGCTGGCCATGGAGGAGCATACCGCAGAGGATGTCCTCGAAACGATCCGAACCCCGACGCTCGTCCTCGCGGGCGAAGACGACCGCTTCACGCCCCTGAGCGTCATGGAGAAGATGTGGCGAAGCATTCCGGGCGCGGAGTTCCTCGTCATCCCCAAGGGCACGCACACGGCCCTCGTGGAGAACCCGCTCCTGATGAACCTGAGGATCGAGCTCTTCCTGCGGGATCACAGATTACAGTAACTGCCCGCCCATTACAGCCCTTCGGGGGACCCATCGTTGCGGCCCAAACGCCTAACGTGATATCCCTGTTACATGATTGAGGGAGAGATAGAGGCTCTGTAAGCCTTTGCCGTTAGGTATTAGGTATAAGGTATTAGCCCACCCCCCACCCCGTGGTGCGTATTTAAGGGGGGGTATAGGCTGGGAGCTAATACCAAATAACAGCCATAGTGACCTTACCCTTGGCTCAGGTGGCACGACATGAAAGAGCATTTCATCGATTGCAGGGGTCTCAAGGTTCACGTGGTCGAGTGGACCGGCCCCACCAATCAGACCATCCTCCTGCACCATGGATTTCTCGATCAAGCCCGGTCATGGGACTTGGTTGCCGAGGCCCTGGCGGAGAGGTGTCGGGTGATCGCCGTCGACGCAAGGGGTCACGGGGATAGCGGCTGGATCGGGAAGGGGGGGTATTACTATTTCCAGGATTACGTGTTCGACCTGACGGATGTGCTCGACTCCCTTGTGAAGGGTCCGGTCATTCTGGTGGGGCATTCGATGGGCGGTATGGTGTGCTCCCTGTTTTCGGGTACATACCCGGAGCGAGTCAAGGCCCTGGTTTCGATCGAGGGGGCCGGTCCTCCGGGCCTTCAACCCTCGGACGCGCCTGCCCTCATGGCGGGATGGATCGAGGGCGTCCGGGAGGCCCGCTCGAAAAGTGCCCAGCCCTTGTCGGGGGTCGAGGAAGCGGCGCAGAGGCTGCAGTTGTACAACCCGCGGATTTCCGAGTCCTTTGCCCTTCACCTGGCCGTCCACGGAACGAGGACGGCGGAAAACGGTGGGGGGCTCGTCTGGAAGTTCGCCCCCGTGCACCGCACGCGAGGCCCCCAGCCGTTTTACCTCGAACAGGCGAGGGCCTTCTGGATGAGGGTGACCGTCCCCGTGCTGCTCGTGCGCGGTGAGCTGAGCCCCTTCCGGTGGGATGCGTCAGAGAGTCGGGAATGCTTCTCCTCTGCCCGGAGAATCGAGATCCCGGGCGCCGGCCACATGGTGCACCATGAGCAGGCGGGCCGACTCGCAGAGGCCATCCTGGCGTTTATGGAGAGCCTTTCGGATTAGGCAGGGTATTTGGCCACGATCGCTCGTGCTCGTCGTCGATCTTGGCTGTTAGCAGTTAGCTTTTAGGTATTAGCCCACCGCCCCACCTTCGAGGGCATCCTGTCGGGGGGCAATGGCTGGGAGCTAATACCTAATACCTAACTGCTAATACCTGTTGTTAAACAGAGATGGCAGATGAAATGCCGGAAACCGGAACGGACCTTATGAGTCGACTATGGGCAAGGCCCCCCAGAAGGATGTTGCTCCTCCTCCTCCTTTCCGCGACGCTCCTATCCCTTTCCTGCAGTGCCAAGAGACGAGCCGCTGATGTTGATTTCCCGTCGGAACCGCCGGGGCTGGTGGTCTCTTCCCATCCGGCGGCCTCGCAGGCCGGCATGGAGGTGTTGCGAGAGGGAGGCAATGCGGTCGATGCGGCGGTTGCAACGGGACTGGCCCTGGGCGTGGTGGACCCGTTCAACTCGGGCATCGGGGGAGGGGGCTTCCTCCTCGTTCGCCTGTGCGATGGAACGGTGTATGCCATCGATGGCCGTGAGAAGGCACCGGCGGCCGCCTCGAGGGGGATGTTCGTGAGGGACGGGAGCTACGATCCCGCCCTGAGCAGGGTGGGGCCGCTGGCCGTTGGTGTGCCCGGGATCTTGGCAGCGTACGAGAAGGCCCTGGAGATCGCCGGATCACGGTCGCTCGGTAAACTGATCGAGCCGGCCGTATCGTTGGCTGAGAAGGGATTCATCCTCGACCGCTATGCTCTGTCCCGGTACGAAAGGGCGATCGAGGCGCTGCGCCAGGACCCCCCTTCGGCGCGGATCTATTTCCGCTCCGATGGATCGCCGTGGAGAGAGAACGACCTTCTCGAGCAACCTGACCTCGCGGAGACCTGCCGCAGGATCGGGAGAGAGGGCTCTGACTATTTCTACCGGGGCGAGTTTGCCCGGCGGCTTGCCGCTTTCATGG
>JAUWSZ010000383.1 GCA_030609865.1 bacterium
AGCGAAGCAAGGAGTCTTAGTGGTCAAAACAAGAGAAGCCGGCCCATTCGCAGGAGCCTTCCCCGGTTCCCTACGAACGGCCCGGCTTCAATAAAGGGTGGAAAGGTTGACTTGCTCCTTTTGAAAAGCAAGAAAAGTGCCATCGAAGAAATCTCCAACGAATACTGCCCCTAAAAAACGAAAAATCTCTTTCCTCTTCCCGGCAGGCAGATCCATGGACCTCGTCCCCACCCCGAATTTCTAAATTATTATTCAACGAATTAAGCAGGTTCCTTCATTTGAAGGGCTCCCGGTCTCAGGATGGACGTGATGATCCGCCCGGCAGCCTGCCCGCCAGGCCCTGGCCCATCTTCTCTGCCATCAGCCCTTGGAACCCCTGAAATCGATCCAACTTAGCTGCAAGATCTGCACAGTGTGCGGTTTTCGCACAAAATTCGCAAGAATCTACCGAATTCCATACCTCTTCATCTTCTCGTAAAGCGTCCTGATGGGAACATCGAGAAGCATGGACGCATCCTTCCTTTTTCCCTTGCAGGCCTTCAAGGCATGTTCGATTGCCTCCTTCTCCATCTCTTTCAGAGGCTTTACGCCCAACCCGAGAGGCTGTTCCGCCCCCCGGCCGGCACCGTCCTGCGACAAGGCGCCTTCACTGAAAATCTCGGGCTTGTACCGGAAATCCTCCACCCGGATTTCCTCCTGCTGGGCAATGACGCAAGCGTTCTTGATGGTGTTCTCGAGCTCTCGAACGTTCCCGGGCCAAGGGTAGGAGAGGAGAAGCCTCTTCGCCTCTTGGGAAAGTCCCCTCCTGGAAATGCCCGTCTCCTGGGAGAAATTTTCCAGGAATTTCTCCGCCAACAGAAGAATATCCCCCCTTCTCTCCCTCAGCGGAGAGAGTTGAATGGCGATTCCGTTCAATCGATAGTAAAGATCTTCACGGAACTCACCCTTCTTGACGGCCTTTTTCAGGTCCTTGTTGGTGGCCGAGATGATCCTCAAGTCGACATGGATGACCTTTTCCCCGCCCACCGGCCTGATTTCGCCTTCCTGGATCGCCCGGAGGAGCTTCGCCTGCATGCTCGGGCTCATGTCCCCGATCTCGTCCAGGAACAGCGTCCCCTGGTCCGCCTCCGCGAACAAGCCTTTTCGGTCCTGGAGCGCACCCGTGAAGGCCCCCCTGACGTGCCCGAACAACTCGCTCTCCAGCAAGGTGTCGGTCAGGGCAGAGCAATTCTGGATGATAAACGCCTTGTCCCGCCGCGGCCCGTTGTAGTGCACCGCCTTAGCGACCAACTCCTTCCCCGTACCGCTTTTTCCTTCGATCAGGATCGGCACGTTGAAATCCGTGACCTTGTCCATCAGCCGGAAGACTTCCTGCATCTGTCTCGACTTTCCGACGATGTTCTCGTAGTCGTACTTCAGCTTGAGCTCACTCAGCTCAGAGGCCAACCGCTTCTGCACTTCCTCCAATTGCGTGCTCTTCTCGTTGTAAGCCTTCTCGAGCTGGCGGCTGTATTCCTCCAGCTTTCCTTTCGCTTCCTCCAGTTGTCGCGTCCGACTGGCTATTCTGGTCTCCAACGTCAGGTTGTGTTCCTCGATCTCCAGGTTCGCGTCTGCCAGGGCCTTCTGATGACGGCGCAGTACATCCGAGAAATAGCCCGCGTAGAAGGCAATCGAGAAAAAACAGAAAAACAGAAAAAACAGGACGATGCTCAGTTTTTCGAGCTGGATCGGGGTATTCCCGTAGGAAGGCAGAAGCCCGCTGTATTCCAGCCCACACAGAACGGTGTAGGCGAGACAGCTCCCGATGGATACGAGATATCCGGACCAGGGTGAGATCAGGATGGAGTAGAAGGGGACGGGCAGCACATAAAGGAGGGCCAGAACCGGTGTATCCGCTCCTCCCAGGAAATGAATCAGGATCGTGAAAAACACGATATCCGTCACTGCGACGAGGACATACAGCCGGCGGAGGAGGATTCCCCTGTTCAGCAGAGCGATATATCCGGCGTTGATGGCGGCGAAGAGCAACAGCCCCCCGGCGATCTCCTTTTTCGGAAAGTTCAGGTAGCCAAATACCCCGATGAACTGCAAGAACAGGTATCCGCACAATACCAGGACGAGAACGTAGACCTTCAGGTAAATCTCGATCTTGAGCAGCCGTGTCTGATCGGAGAGTTCTGGCGTCTCCAACGACTTTTTCAAGTCCGACATCATTTCATAACGCTCTTTCATGGATTTCACCCTTCGATCGCTGCGGCATTTCTTGCTTGTTCTAGGATAACAAATATCGAGAAAAGTGCAAAATCCGCATTTTTCCGCCTTGGGAGGCTCAAACTGGAAGAAGGGTGTGCCCCCCCGGGGGTCATAAGGGGCGCTCAGAGGGGTGTATGTCTACGGAGGAGATTTGAGGCGACCGGGGAGAGAGGGAATGATCACGAAAAGCTCAACATATTCTCCAGAGCGACCCTTGCGAGTTCCTTTGTATCCGAGTCGACGTACACCCGGTTGACCTCACCGATCCCATCCAAGACCCAGAGAAGCTTCGCCGGGTCGATTCGAAACATGTTCGGGCAAAGGGAACGGAAGACCTCGTAGATCTTCTTCTCCGGATGCTCTGCAGCCAGCCTGTTCACAAGGTTGATCTCCGTACCAATGTACACCGAACTCCCGGAAGGGGCCTCCTCTACGTAGCGGCAGATGTACTCCGTAGACCCCACTGCATCCGCTTCCAACACGACTTCCTCCGAGCATTCCGGATGAACCACGACCTTGGCCCCAGGGTCCTCCTCGCGGATTCGCCGGATGTGATCAGGCCGGAAATCGGTATGGACGTGGCAGAACCCTTTCCAGAGGATCACGGATGCCTGCTGAACCCGCTTTTCGATCTCCGGATCCAGCGGCGAGACTTCCGGGTCCCAGAGCAGGATCTCCTCCTGGGGAATGCCAAGCTGCCTTGCCGTGTTTCGCCCCAGGTTCTCATCGGGAAAGAAGAAGATCTTCTCTCCCTTCGCCCGCGCCCAGTTGAAAGCCGCCCCAGCATTGGATGAGGTGCAGACTGCACCTTCTCGTCCGCCGCAGAACGCCTTCAAGTCCGAACCTGAGTTCATGTACGTTACAGGAATTACCTTCCTGTCATCCCCGGTCGCCACAACCAGATCCCACGCCCTCAGAACGGAGGCGATGTCGGCCATATCTGCCAGCGGGCACCCTGATTTCGGGTCGGGGTGCTGGACCTTCTGATGATCCCGGCGGAGGATTTCCGCGCTCTCAGCCATGAACCGCACGCCACAAAAGACGATGAACTCGCAATCCTCTTGAGCGGCGGCAAGGCGGCAAAGCCCCAGGGAGTCACCCCGAAAGTCCGCAAAATCGATCACTTCCTGCCTCTGGTAGTGATGGCCCAGGACGATCAGGCGTTTTCCGAGCGCCTCCTTCCTCTCGAGGATGCTCAGCCGAAGCTCTTCCGGCTCCATCTGTCGGTATGAATCAGGCAACAGGTCCACGAAACGCCACTCCCGTACGAAACCAGTCGAATCATTCAAACCCTAGTGGGGCGACTCATAAGGTCTGTCCCAGTTTCTGGCAATTCATCTGCCACCACTGTTTGACAATAGCTATTAGCTGTTAGCTATTAGCCCACCCCGCCCCGCCTTCGCGAGCATCCTGCCCCTAATCTGCGTGCATCCCGTTGGGGGAGTGGTAGGGAGCTAACAGCTAAAAGCTAACGGCTAACAGCCAAGGGGCACGATACTAGGATTCATCTTCCCCGGCTTGTATTTCTTCCCCCTCTTTGTGTTTCTCGTCCCCGTTGATCCGGTTGGATATCTGCCGAACCCTGTTCTGCATGGCCTGAATCCGCTCACGCAGCCGCGCAATCCTCTTCTCAAGAGGTTGCGTCAACCCCGCAAGGGCAAATTGAATCCGCTCGTCAATCCAGCTTTCGATGACCGTTTTCTGATCCTTTTCCGATCTTCTCATCAGGGAGGAACCTCTTCGTCAAGGGCAAAGGTCAAAGGTCAAACGGAATTTTCCCTTTATTCTTTACCCCTTTCACCTTTTACCTTTCGCCTTCTGTTTCCCTAACGCTTCGCGTCTAAGAAGTCAAACCCGACTCCCTCAAGAGGTTATCGAAAAACACCCCCTCTGAGAGGCTGTCGAGAAATGGTCAGATGCAAGGCACGCGAAACCTGCCCCCGCGAAGGCGGGGGTCCATGTCAGTAGTGAGGCGTAGGTACGCCGCAATCGCTCAAGC
>JAUWSZ010000198.1 GCA_030609865.1 bacterium
CGCCCGGCAGCAGGGGAAACGCCTACGGTATCGGGCTCGCGGACGTGACCACACGGGCCGTGGTCCGGGCCATGGACCACGCAAGCATGCAGGCCAATGCCATGACGAGCACCTTTGTGGAGAGGGTTCGGGTGCCCCTGGCCCTGCCTTCCGACCGGCAGGCCATCGAGGCTGCCGTGTCGACCTGCAATCACCCGGACCTTCAGACCCTCAAGCTGGGACGAATCCAGAACACCCTTCACCTCGAGGAGTTGCACGTCTCGGAGAGCCTGCTGAATGCGGCATCGAAAACAGTAGACGTGCTGGAAGGGCCGCTGGAATGGCCGTTCGACGATCAGGGAAACCTGGATCTCGCCTGAGACAAGAGGCCTTGCCCCCGGATGCTCACAACACGTCATCTTGAGAAAAAAATTCCATACTGACCGAAAGGGGCCTTCCTTTCCCGTGCGCCCCTCCGGGGAGCCTTGTTGCAAAATTAAGCAAAATCGTATAGTTAAATCAAAATCCACGGGCTCCCGACCGATGGCACGTTGGTTGCTTATCATGGGTAGGAGAGCCGTTTCCACGATGTCCGAAGGAACAGAGGGAATCCGGAAAGCTATGGAAGGCAGATCTTCTCCGCGCGTGAAAGTCAGAGACATCCCTGCCACGATCAGGCGAAAGGGCTTTCCCCTAACCCTGAGCAGGGCGGAGCCCGCAAAAGTCATCGACATCGGGCCCAAGGGCTTGAGCCTCGTGTGCGAATCCACCCTCGAGCCGGACACCCGATTGGCAATGACGGTAATCATCCCTGACAAGAAAACGATCAAGTGTTCGGGAATCGTCAGAAATGTCCGGAAGAGCGACAAGGGCTATCTTCTGGGCATCGAGTTCACGAGGCTCGCGAATCGGGACAAGAAATACCTGGCGAATAACATTCTGGAAATAGCAGAGATCGACGTTCTGGAAACCTACCGGATGCTCAAAGATCGAGTCCGCGGCTTGAGGACCGCCCTGGATCTCACCGTATCCGAACTGTCTGACCTGACGGGCGTTCCACCCGAGCGCATCGTGCAGATCGAATTCGGGATGGAAAAGACGCCTCCCGAAGATATCCTCGAAAGCATCGCGGCGGGACTGGGCGTGTCCGTGGAGGTTCTGATCGGACAGGAGCCGTACACGGACGAGGAGTTGGCCGCCGAGGTCCTAGCATCACGGTACGCCGTCTCTTAGGAGGCTGTTAGGCTACATTCCCTCGAGGCCCTTCTTCATTCTCCTGTCAGCGTAATAGACCAGGCACTCCTGCCTGAACTTGCAGTGCTCATCCGGCGACGAACACGCACACCCCTGCCCTTCTGCAGGCGTCTGGCAGCATTGGCGGCAGTACCCGTATCCAAACTTCTGGCACACGGCCACCGCCTCCTCATCCGGGTGAACTCTGCACTTCACTGCACTTCTCGCCTCACGGTCGAATCCATCGTTTGAAGTAGAAGTCGCTGTTCTCGTCCTCGTTCAGGCGGGTGAGGAGTTCGAGGAACCAGAGGTCGAGGGACGCCTCGTGCAGATCGAGCCTTGGGAAGGGGTTGTCACTCTCGCCCCGGACGACCCTGCCGATCCGGTCAAGCATGCCCAGGGCAAGTTCCGGCGGGTCTACGCTTCGTATGCCTTCCTTTTCCATCAGCGTTTCGTACAGGCACGCCATGGCCATCCCCCCGGGCACCATGCTGAGGGCCTGGGTCTTCATCACGGGCAGGAAGCAGTCGATGGTCGGCCTTCCCGCACGGTAGGCGGAAGAGGTTGCGGCCTGGATGATCTCCTTGGGCAGGTACAGGCTGGTTGAATAGGCGCCTTGCCGCCCGTAGTCCGGCGACGCGGGGTCCCGGCTGCTCCGGTCGACGCTCCCACGCCAGTCGGCGAACGCGGCCGCCTCGACCCGGACCCCGGCCTTCTCGAGGGCATCGGGCAACTCGACCGCCATCGTGCCCATCGTGAACTTCGTCGCCTCGATGCTCCTCTCGTCGAGCAGCGTCAGTTCCCACTCGAACAGGCCTTCCTCGTCCACGTCTCTCACGAACACGGGCGGACAGCCGGGCAGCAGGCCGGACATGGCGGCCGCCACCGTGTTCACGTAGATGACCCGGTCCGCACCCGCTCCTTTCACTGCTTGGACGATCTGCTCGAACCTTTCCTTCTCCAGGGCCGCCCCCGTGTTCAGCCACTGGAATCGCTCCCCAATCCCGGCCTGCTCCGCCTTTTCCTTCAGGACCAGAGTGCCCTGGTACCCCAGGGATCTCTTCAGATCCCGGGCCACGATCGTGAGGCTCCCGGAGGCCCCGAGCAAATTCAGGACAGCCGTCGCCAGAGCACCCCCGACTCCTGATCCGGTGGCCCCCACGAGCAGGAAGTGTCTGCCCTCAACCCAGTCCAACGGGTAGGCGCTACGCTCCAGGCACGCCGCCTGAGACTTCCAAGTGCTTTCGATCAGGTTTCTTGCCCTTTCCGGGAAGGCGGCGATCTCTGCCGGGTCCGGCCGCCGAAGCGGCGGACCTCCCAACTTGATCCGAAGTCCGGGCGATGGGTCGGCAAAAGGACTCGCCTGGTTGTCCGCCATGTTGAGTGTCCCTCTCTTTGCAAGCGTTACAGTCAGAAGAGCACGTACTGGGCAAACCAGAGGGGAAGAGTTGTTCTCGTGAGGGCCAGCCGGCTCGCGAAGGAAGCCCTTGATCTCAGGGGGGAAGACTGATTCGCTTGAAGGCCGGACGGAATCCGTCGCTACACACTCACCCGCCGTCCAGGCCGTGATGCTCTCTCCTGCGGAAGTACGACTCCGGATCGGTCATGAATTCCTCCACATCCTTCAAGGACAGATAGTGTTCGTTCTCGATCTGTGCCAGAAGGGAGAAGAACGCCTTTTCCTTCGGGTTCTGTACGCTGTCCCGGAGCATTTCGTAACTCTTTGCCCCGTTTGCCTCGAACTCGATCGCGATCCGGATCGCCTCCAGGTCGTCGTCGTCCCCCCCACTCTTCACATCCACCCCTTTGACGGAATCCATCAGGAGATCCTTGACAACCGTGTCCTTCACCTGGAGAGGGACGGTCTCGGGCCACTTCTCCTGCTTCTCCCACTTGGCATGCAGTTCCTTCAGACGTTCGTAGTGTTCGAGTTCCTCGTCGCCGATCTGCTGGAACATCGCCTTGCCGACAGGGCTCTTCGTCCGTGCCGCATGCCTCAGGTAGAAGGCCCGTTCCTTCATCTCGTTGTTGAGGGCTGTCTCCAGCGCGTTGAGTCTTTCTTCTTCTTTCATGCCTTCAAACCTCCGAGTGGGCTCAATCCGGGGACCATCCCTTCAGAAGAAAAGCCTTTTTTGTTAACCAATTAGAAATGTATCAGCAGACAAACGACCTTGTCAACGATCGAGCGAAAGGCCAACAATAACCTCTGGAACGCGGCCACGAATAGGCGGGCCCTCACCGCGCGTGGGGCCTGACGGCCGGGACCTTCTCAGGGCCGCGCAGATCAGGCAGGCAGACACCGAGCGCTTGCATGTTGTTCACGCCCTGTGGTATTCGATCATCGAATAAGAGACCAACCATGGAGCCCCACGGGTAGACCCGTGGTCCCATCAAAACGCATGGGGCGACATCACACCGAAGCTCACAAAAGCGAGCTTCGAAGGATGCGTATTCATCCACGGCCAAGGCCGTGGTCCCCTGCGAAGGCGGATCGACCGGGCCGGACAAATGGCGGATGCGAAGAAGGGCAAGGCCGGGAATCAAGACCTTGGCCACGTATTGCTCTTGCTCTTACAATTTGCAGGCTGGCTGCTGCTCATAGCCGCAGGGTGCCTGATCGGGCTGGCCAAGCCGGAGTCGACCACCATCGCCGACAGGATCTATCAAGTCGTTCCGCGCCAGGAATGGAACATGGATCTCATCCGGCACATCGGCGCCGTGCTGGTCGCGGCGATCGGCTGCACGCCGATAGGCCTGGTCATTTATTCTCTGGGGATGCGCCGGAAGAAATACGGCTTCCCTGTTTCGCTCATCCTGACCGGCCTGCTGGCCGTTGCCGGCCTAGTTGCCTACCTCCGCTACACGCCCGGGTTCTGAGCCGTTCCTCACGGGAGAGCGGATGACCGTATTCGCGAATCCACAACCCGATCACCTTACAGCGACTTGGCCACGTCCCCGAGTCCCAGCCTCTCCAGGGCCTCCTTTCGAGGCACGGCCGTTTTCGGATCCCACTGAAGCTCTTCGTAGAATTCCCGGGCCAGATCCGCCATGTTCAGGGTGACCCCCTTCAGCGGTCCGGCAGACAGGGGCGGTTTGCCCTTCAACCGGTCCGCCAACTGGAACGGACCCACCCCCTCACGGGCGTTGAAGGCCTGCCGCAGGGTCTGGATGCGCTCACCAACGACCAGATAGCTTTCGTTCGACAGGTCCCAGCCCGTGACGGCATTGAGCCACTTAAAGATCGGGAACTTGGGTCCTCCCATCAGCATGCCGAATTCGCACAGGCCGGCGCTGTTGACGAGTTGCATGTACTTGCTGTTCAGGGACTGAAGTTTGGCCTTGCCCTGCACCTTGTGGCTCCACCCCTTGCTGACGATCTGGGGAACGGCCTTCACCGGTTCACCCGGGAAAATCTTGTGGAGGTCGAGCATCTCCTGGTAGGCATAGGCGGCAATCGTGTGACGGCCGGGCGTGGGCTCGCACTGGTAGGCGGTTGCAAATCCGGGATCCATCCGGGGATCGTGGTAGCCCACCTCCTGGCCGCCGGAATGCATGGCGTACTGCTCCGACCCTTTCCCGATCTTCTCCGCGGCACGCTTCACACCGTCCGCCAGGATGTCACCCAATCCCTCCCTGGCAATCATCTTGTCGAGAAGGGCGAGCATCGCATCGGCGTTCCCCCAACCGAGATGGATTCCATCCGTGTCGTCCTGGGTGAGGATTCCCTTCTCGTAGCATTCCATCGCAAAGGCGATCGCAGACCCTGCCGAGATCGTGTCCATACCCGCCATGTTGCACACATGGTTGGCCTGGCAGATGGCCCGAAGATCGTCGACCAGACACATGCTCCCAAAGGCCGCGAGGGTTTCGTATTCCGGTTTGTGAGATTCTTCGAGGGGCCACGGCCCGTCCTCCACCTTGATGATCCCGCCGCAACCGACCGGGCAGTTCGCACAGTGATACTTCTTGACTTCGAGCGAGACAACGGCATCGTCCGAGATCTTGACCGCCTTTTCGGGCTGGAAGCACTCGCCGGCGACCCCACCCCAGTTTTTGATCGGGGCCTCTCCCGTGGCGCAGTAGAAGCCCAGGAAGCCGGGCGTTCCGTACTGCTCGAGCAGGCTCTTCAACAGAGGCGGCATCGTCTTCGTGTGAAATCTGGCCTTTCCAAAGAAGCGCCCCAGGACGCGAGCCACACTGCCCAGGCCCGGGAGCTTGTCGAACATCTTGGCTTGCGGGCTTGCGTTCAGGAGGTTCATTAACTCCTTGTTGGCTGCCTTCAGGCTTTCCGGGTCCTTGATCTCGACCTTCTTGCTTCCCTTCACCACGACCGCCTTGAGCTTCATCGATCCCATGACCGCGCCGAGGCCCGAACGGGCAGCGCAGCGACCGCCGTCGTTGAAGATGCCCGAGATCAGGGAAAGCCTCTCCCCTGCGGGGCCGATGCATGCCACGTGGAGGTTCTTCTCCTGGATTTCCTGATCCAGGGCCGCCTCGGTTTCGCTCACCGTCTTGCCCCAGAGACCGCTCGCGTCACGGATCTCCACCTTGTCGTCCTGGACCCAGACGTAGACCGGACCATCCGCCTGCCCCTTGAAGAAGAGCCCGTCCCATCCTGCCC
>JAUWSZ010000367.1 GCA_030609865.1 bacterium
CAAAATCCCGCCAGAAGGTGAGTTCCCTCCCCATGATTTTCATCTGGTAGAGGCATTCGTGGGGGATTACGTCGATCTCTTCCTCGATCTCGTTCATCACGAAACGATGAGGGTTGAAACCCCTGTCCCCAGAACCGAACATCATGGCCACGGCCACATCGAAGGTGATACCCTTTCGACGCATGGTCGTACAGGCCCCTCCGGGCAAATAATGCTGTTCCACAACGAGCGTATTGACCCCCCTCTTGGCCAACAGAGCCCCTGCAGTCAGGCCTCCGATGCCCGAACCCACGACCACAACCTCATAGCGATCCCGCAGGATCGCATCGTTCAGAATCCGCATTACCACTACCCCTGCACGGGTGTTTTCTCAGCTACTCTTCGAAATCAAAAAAATTTCTAATATCAAACAATACCAATTTCGTAGCAAAATTGTCAACAGAAAATTTCCCGTGTTTCGTCCATTCCAGCCCTCCCCACTGGGGTCCGTGTCCGACAAATCCCTTGACATCGGCAGGCGACATTGGTATGAATCTCTTATATTTCGAATCTTGTATTATTCGATTATAGTAATTCTTTTCAGTCGGTCCGCGATTCGAATCCTTGCTCGAGATGATTGAGGAGGCGCCATGCAGAGGTTTGACATACTCGTTGTAGGTGCCGGGCCCGGAGGTTCGGCAGCAGCCAAGAAGTGTGTGGATGGAGGGCTGAAGACCCTTTTGATCGACAAACACAAACTGCCCCGGCGCAAGGCCTGCTCCGGGATCATCTCGAACGCCTCGCAGAACTACGTATTCGAGAATTTCGGCCCCATACCAGAGAAGGCCTTCAGCAAGCCATACATTTCAAAGGGAATGGGATTCTATCTCCCATCTGTGGGGATGATCTACACAAACGTCGACTGTTACAACCTCTATGTCTGGCGCGACAAGTTCGATCACTTCCTGGCCAAGTCATCCGGGGCCGTCCTTCGCGACCAGACCCGATTCCTCCGTCTGGAGGAAAAGGGCACGGAAATCGAAGCCCACCTGAAGAAGAACGATAAGGTCACAAAGGTCCGGGCCCGATACATCATTGGTGCCGATGGGGCGAACTCCCGCGTCATCCGCAGCTTCGCCCCACACGTCTATCACGGGATGCCGTGGGCCTACGCCTGTCAGAAATACTTCGAGGGGAAGATTGATGCCGACGACAGGTATCTGCACTGGTTCCTGACCCGGAACATGGGCCCCTTCCCGTGGATGAACCTCAAGGACGACCAGATCATCATCGGCCTGGCCATGTCGAAGGGAAATAACTTTAACGCCCGTTTCAACCTCTTCGTCGATTTTCTCAAGAAGAACCTGGGGCTCGAAATCAAACGGGAGCTGGCCATGGAGGCCTGCCCCTCGAACACCATGACCCCGCTGAACCGTTTCTTCCCGGGGCGGGGCCACGTACTCATGGTGGGGGACGCCATGGGGTTGATGCACCAGGGGGGAGAAGGAATTTCCTGTGCCCTGGCAAGCGGCGGCTACGCAGGGGAAGCCGTAATTCAGGCTGTCCAGACAGGCGTTGATGCCCTCTCCCGATACAAGCAACTGGTCAAGCCCGAAATGGAAACCGCTCTGGACCAGTTCAATCCTTTACGGATGACCGCTTCGAGCGCCTCGTCAACCGCCCGCCAACCCGGCCTCCTTCACGGCTTGAGCATGGTCGACAGGGCAAAGGCCATCCGGGATCTAGCCGTCTTCGTGAAGAACGAATTCGAGGTGGAAGGCATGGGGGATATGATCCTGAAGAATATGCTGCACCGCCTCGTCTTCCGTCGATACAAGATTCCCGCTGCGGAGTAGGCGTCTTCTTGACACTCGATCGGCGCCGTTGTTAGCCTGAGGTAACGAACGCACAATCGGAATCCAGGGGAGGAGAAGGTCATGAGCAACAAATTGTATGACAGACTCATCGATAACCTCATGCTGATCGGCGGGGCTGTTCCAATTTACAAGTGCGAGGAGTTCACCGCACTGATCCGGGCACTCTTCAACCCCGAAGAAGCAGAACTGGCCGCCGCGATGCCCCTGGGCATGCAAACCCTAGAGGCCATCAGCCGACAGGTCGATCGACCCGTCGATACGATCGTGCCCTTGTTGGAGCGCATGGCGGACAAGGGGCTGGTCTTTCACCAGGTGCGAAAAGAGACGCCCCACTACAAGTTGATGGCCGTCCTGCCTGGTTTCTTCGAATTCCAGTTTATGAAGGGCACCACCACCGAACACGACCGAAAGATGGCCGGCCTGTTCAAGGACTACTTCGACAAGATGGCAGAATTTACAGTAGGTGCAAACCTCGAACTCATGCGAAAGATCACTCCTTTCTCCAGGGTGATACCTGTTGAGAAGGAGGTCGCCGGGGCTAGCGAGATTCAACCTTACCAGGCCGTATCCGAGTACATCCGGAACGCGGAGTACATATCCGTTTCCACCTGCTATTGCCGTCACTATGGGGAGTTGCTCGGAGATCCTTGCGACAAGCCGAAACAGAACTGCATGGCCTTCGGGCCCAACGCCAAGTTTACGGACGAGAGGGGCTACGGCCGACTCGTTTCCAAAGAGGAGGCGCTCAAGGTCCTGGACGATGCGGAGAAGGCGGGTCTCGTTCACATGTCTTCCAACACGTCCAAGTACATCGACTTCATCTGCAACTGCTGCTCTTGCCACTGCGGGATCATGAAGAGTCTTCAAGATATGGACATGCCGTCCATGGGGGCGGTGTCCAGTTACCGTCTGAAGATCGACGAAGAGGCATGCATCGGGTGTGAGGATTGCGTGGAGCGGTGCCCGACGAACGCCCTCGCGGTTGAGGATGAAATGGTGCGCGTGGACCTCCGACGCTGCATCGGATGCGGGCTCTGCAATTCGGCCTGCCCGTCCGAGGCCCTCTCGATGGAGCCGCGGGAAGACGCGCCTGCCCCGCCCTGGGACCACAAGGCCCTCGACGCGGCCATCATGGAGTCGATCCAGAAGGCCACGCAGGACTAGAAATAACCACCCACATTCCCTTTGGTATGGAAACCAGATCAAGGAGGCTCAGATGGAAAAGTGCGTCATTACAGCAGCGTTGACCGGAGGCGTCCACGGCAAGGAGGCCAATCCGAACATCCCGTACACGCCCGAAGAGTTTGCAGAAGAGGTACACAACTGCTGGAATGCAGGCTGCTCGATCGTCCACATTCACTGTCGAGACGACCAGGGCAAGCCCACGGGCCACATTCCACGGATGAAGGAGACCCTGGACGCGATTCGGGCAAAGACGCCGGAGATCATCATCAACATCAGCACGGCCATAGGCCCCGGCGTATCCACGGAGGAGCGCATCGCTCCCGTGATCGAACTGAAGCCGGACATGGCCTCCTTGAACACGAACTCGATGAATTTCGGCATCGTGGATCACCGGGCCAAGAAGATCCTCCTCGACGGAATCTTCGAGAACACCTTTTCGATTCTCACGGATTTCGGAAAGAAGATGAGGGAGGTGGGCACGAAGCCGGAGTTCGAGGCCTATGATCTGGGAGGGATCTACAACGTGAATTTCTTCCGGGATTTTGACGTATGGGAAGAGCCTTTGCACTTCCAATTCGTCTTCGGGGTCTTCGGTGGCCTTTCGTTCACCCCATTGACGTATCTGGACATGAAATCGGTCCTTCCTGCAGGCGCAACATGGTCCACCTGCGGCGTGGGACCGCCGAATCAAATGCCTGCAGCCATGATGTCCGCCATCACGGGCGGTCACATCCGGGTGGGGTTGGAAGACAACGTTCGCGATCTGGACAAAGAACTCGCAAAGGGGAGCTGGCAGCAGGTCGAGTATGCAGTGCAGCTCTGTAAACTAGCGAGCCGGGCGGTGGCCTCCCCTGCCGAGGCAAGGGAGATTTTGAAGCTAAAGTCAAAGTAGAGATAACGGGGCTATCAATCGTCCTCGTCCTCGGGCGCGAAAGCTGGCGCGGGCCCTGAAAGCGCTGTCCCTGCCCCCAAGTCCAAAGGGGCCAGGAGGTAGGACCTTTCGCCTGTGCCGGTTGTACGTGTCGAGGACGAGGACGACGACGAGGACGAGTTTTGGGGCCTGATACCTGATACCTACTTCTACCCAAAAAGGCCCATGACCATCTTCATCTTGGTCACGGGTCCCCCGTTTACCGCCAATCGCCCGGATTGCATCGCCTTGGTCTCGGGCAGGTATCCGGTGGTCATGTCCACGAAATCACGGGCCGAGGCGTTGATCACCATCTCGGGGTTGTCCTTCTCCCCACGATAGACCCGGACCTTTCCGTCGTCGATGTCTACGACCCAGGAGCGCCGGCCCGGCATCTCGGTGAAC
>JAUWSZ010000492.1 GCA_030609865.1 bacterium
CGGATCCGTTCCGAATGGGTGGAGATGAAGGACATCCTCAGGAACTTCGACGAGGAGTCCAACGCAGAGGAGCAGGAAAAGGCACAGAAGGAGAAGATTCTGTCCGTTCTCTCCGACATTTCCAATCTCCACCAGGAAAACCTGAGAATACGGGCCTCCCTGCGGAAGAGAAAACATACGGAGGCGCACTACAAGCTCAAGAAGACACGATCCGAGAAGAACAGGGCCCTGATCGGTGAACGGTTGATGCGGACCCCGTTCACGGCGAGGCAACTCGACCGAATCGTCCAGAGGCTGAAGAGCCACCTGCAGAAGATCGAGCAGTACGAGAAGGAAAAGGAAAGGATCGAGGACAAAACAGGGTTCTCTGTCGAGAGGCTCCGCGGAGACTATCTCCTCGTCCTGCTGAATCCGAAGGAGAAGATCCGCGTCGTGAAACGGCTGAAGATGCGGTTCCAGGATCTTGCCGACCTCTACGAACGGATCGCAGAGGTCGAGCGGAACATCAAGCGGATCGAGACGGAAGCGGAGATGACTTCCCGCGAATTGAGGCGGGTGGTCAAGTCGATCAAGATTGGGGAGATCCAGGCGAAATTCGCAAAAAGTGAGCTCATCGAAGCGAATCTTCGCCTCGTTGTCAGCATCGCCAAGAAATACACGAATCGCGGGCTCCAGTTCCTGGACCTGATCCAGGAAGGGAACATCGGTTTGATGAAGGCGGTGGACAAGTTCGAATACCAGCGGGGGTACAAGTTCAGCACCTATGCGACATGGTGGATCCGTCAGGCCATCACCCGGGCCATCGCCGACCAGGCGAGAACCATCCGGATTCCGGTTCACATGATCGAAACGATCAACAAGCTGATCCGTACATCACGCTACCTGGTCCAGGAATACGGCCGGGAGCCCACGCCGGAGGAAATCGCCGAGAAGATGGAGATCCCCCTGGAAAAGGTCCGGAAGGTTCTGAAGATCGCCAAGGAGCCGATCTCCCTCGAAACACCCATCGGGGAAGAAGAAGACAGCCACCTCGGCGACTTCATCGAGGACAAAGGGGTGGTTTCCCCGTCGGACGTCGTTATCAATGTGAACCTGGCGGAACAGACGCGAAAGATCCTGGCAACACTTACACCGAGGGAAGAGAAGGTCCTCCGTATGCGTTTCGGGATCGGGGAGAAGAGCGACCACACCCTGGAGGAAGTGGGCCAGAACTTTGATGTCACCCGGGAGAGAATCCGGCAGATCGAGGCCAAGGCGCTTCGACGCTTGCGACATCCGAGCCGAAGCAATAAACTAAAGAATTTCGTGGACGGCCAATAAACGTTGAACAGGGCCCATAGCTCAGTTGGTAGAGCCACCGGCTCATAACCGGAAGGTCCCAGGTTCGATCCCTGGTGGGCCCACCAATCCTTGGGGGTACAGGTGGTTGCTGCAAACCCATACAGCCTGCGGACTGTGGAATCGTTGCGCCAGAGGCGGCGAGAAGGGGCCTTGCTCGCATGCCGCAAAGAACACGCGGTATGCCTGACTTCTGCCGGCATGATACCGAGAAAGTGCATCCCCTGGGATGCACTTTTTTTTTGCTCTTACGGATATTTCTCATGAGCCCCACGGTCAAGCCCGTGGTTCCATCAAAACGCCTGGGGCGACATCACGCCGAAGCTCACAGGAGCGTCTTTCGAGGCATGCGCCTTGATCCACGGCTAGAGCCGTGGTCTCCTGCGAAGGCGGATGAATGCCCCGGGCTAAACCTTTCGTAAGGAGAAAACGGTGGATCTGCTACTTCAAATGCTCCTCAGCCTCCAGCAACTCGATGACAACCTGTCTGCCTTCGGCCGGAAAAAGAAAGAGATCCCAAAACGAATTCAGGGCATGAAAGGTGCCTTTGAGGAAGAGAAGACGCGGCTGGAAGACCACCAGCAGCGCCTGAAAGAGGCCTCCCTGGAGCAAAGGCAGCTGGAAAAACAGCTTCAGGGGGGTGCAGAGGAGCGGAAGAACAAACAGAAAAAGCTCCTGGAGGTCAAAACAAACGAGGAGTACAAGGCCCTGCTGAAGGAAATCGAGTATGCCAAGCAGGCGGATTCCGCCACGGAAGACGACATCCTGGTCCTCTTCGAGGAGATCGACACCCTCGAGAAGACACTCAAAGAGGGGGAGAAGTCGATCCGGGAGAACGAAAGCAAGCTACAGGAGGAAACACGGCGTCTCGAGCGGGAGATCGTCGAGGTCGACAAAGAGCACCAGATCCTTCAGCATGAAAGGAAGAGGGTCGCTGCGGAACTGGACCCGGCCGTCCTCGAGGATTACGAGAAGATCCGATCGAGGAGGGCGGGACAGGCGGTCGTGACGGTTCTGAAAGAGGTGTGCCCTGGCTGTCACATGCAGGTGCCCCCGCAGACGATCAATGAAGTGCTCCAGACGGGCGAGATTCGACATTGTCAGTATTGCCGAAGAATCTTGTACTGCGAGCTGGAAGAGACTGCCTGATAGAAGGCTACAGGAGAATCAAAAGAAACAAGGCACAACGCCGGTGCAGAACAGGCGGCCGCCGGTTCCATTCCAGGAACGGGAGGAAAGTCCGAGCTCCATAGGGCCGGGTGCTGGGTAACGCCCAGTGGGGGAAACCCTAAGGAAAGTGCCACAGAAAACAAACCGCTCGTTCTCCGAACGAGTAAGGGTGAAACGGTGAGGTAAGAGCTCACCAGCGGTCCGGGTGACCGGATCGGCTAGGTAAACCCCACCCGGAGCAAGACCGAATAGGAGGGCAATCCCCGCGAGGGGAAGCGGGTGGCCCGCCCAAAGCCCTCGGGTTGGTTGCTGGAGGCATGGGGCAACCCATGCCCTAGAGGAATGGTCGCTGCCTCATGGGGGGAAACCCCCTTGGGGAACAGAACTCGGCTTACGGGCTGCTCCGGCGTCTGTGCCACTTTTCTCTGTTTGACAACAGGTACAGGTATTAGCAGTTAGGTATTAGGTATTAGACCTCCCCGCCCCTAATTTTCGTGCATCCCGTTGGGGGAGTTGTTGGGAGCTAACAGCCAAAAGCTAACTGCTAACAGCCAAGATCGAGGATGAGCGATAGTAGGGCAAATACCATGCCTACAGTGCACAACTCACAGTGGAGTTTGGGGACACTACTCCCCGAGAATCTGCAGGATCACCTGCCTCCGGCGGGGCACGTTGTCGAAGTCCGCCACAACGATCTCCTGCCACGTCCCGAGCAGAAGCTCACGGTCTTTGAAGGGCACCGTCAGGGAAGGGCCCAGCGAAGCTGCGCGCACATGGGAAAACCCGTTGCCGTCCCCCCACCGCTCGTTGTGCCGGTAGACCCCCTCGGACGGAATCGACCGTTCCATGAAGTCCTGGAAGTCCCGGACCGCCCCCGGCTCGAATTCGATCGTCGTCACGCCGCCCGTCGCACCGGGGACGAAGACCGTCACGATGCCATCGGTCATCCCTGAATCGTTGATCGCCTCCGAGACCTGGCGGGTGATTTCCTTGAGGTCGCACGTGCCCTTTGTGGAAAGTGAAAGGCTAACCGTTTTTACCATGATCTACCTCTTCTTAA
>JAUWSZ010000184.1 GCA_030609865.1 bacterium
CTGAGGAATGAGGCAGGACGAGTTTGTCCGCCGCAGTGACGAAGGATGAGTGCAACGCCGCAGATGGCCGTTTATCGGCAGCCTCCTATTGGGCGATCATGGCGCGCATCATGTCTCCCGCATTCTCTGCGTGGTTGCTGATCTCTCCGATGTACTCGATCAGCCGGATCAGGTGGAAGGTGGTGGCGGGCTCGGTCACCGTAAGGCTAAAAACGGCGCTCTTCAGCTTCCTCTCGATCTGATCGCTCTCGAACTCCTTGTGTCTAAGATCTCGGATCACATCCTTGATCTTGTCCCGCTCCTTTCCGGAGAAGTTGCGGAAGTATTTAACAGCGCCTGAAACCATCGGCGGGAGTTGATTGATGACCTCGACCGCCTTGTCCACCATCAGGAGAAGGTCGTCAACAAGTGGCTCGGGTACCAGGGTCGTCCGGTACGAGAGCCAGTGGAGGGCATCCTCCATCGAGTCCATCACCTTGTCCGCCTCCCGCAGGTACCAGAGGAACTGGAACTTGTCCACGGGCAACATGATCCCCTTGGGGAGATGGGCGCGGATGTTCTGTTTGATCCGGTCTGCTTCGCTCTCCAGGGAGGCCACCTTGAGGTGGAGTTCCTCGAACCTTATGCAGTCAGACTCCAGGTAACACTTGATTGCCGTTCGAAAGAGATCTCCCCCTTCCTGGACCTTTGCCGCGTGCTCCTGGAGCTTTGTGAAGGGCGACTCCCGAAAAAGACTGAACAAGCCGAAACGCATTTTGATTACCTCCCTTGGTCAGGCGAAGAATACCTCGAGGAGTTTATAGATAATCATACAAGTTACTGCTGCTACGGGCAAAGTGATGACCCAGTACACGCAGATCTTCCCCACCACACGAAAATCCACGGCATCCATGCCCCTGGCAAGGCCAACTCCGACCACCGCGCCCACTGCGGCATGGGTCGTGGATACGGGCATCCCGAGCTTGGACGCGATCAGGACACAGGTCGCGGTGCCGAAATCCACGCAGAACCCACGCGTGTTGGTCAGGGTGGTTATCTTCGTACCCACGGTCTCGATGACCCGATGCCCCCAGGTGACTACGCCCAGGGCGATCCCGACGCCTCCAAAGGCCAGGAGCAAAAAGGGTACCGGAACTTCGGGGCTGACTCCGTGGGTCGTATAGATGATATAGATCCCTGCAAGGGGGCCCATGGCGTTCGCCACGTCGTTGGCCCCGTGGGCCAGGGCGACGTAGCAGGAAGTGAGTACCTGAAGCCTGCGAAAGATCTCCTCAACGCCCTGCTCTCCCCGTTGAAAGATGGTCTTTTGAATGATCCATCGGCCTGTCCCGCCCAGTACGACCGCAATGCCGAGGGCCAGGAGCACCCCGGTCCCCAGATCGATGCCCAACCTCGAACCGAGCGGTGTCTTCAGCAGAAAAGAGAGGACGATGATGAAGAAGGTGAGCCCTGCAAAAAAGGGGCTCCACCGCAGGGCCTTTACGAACATGTCCGGCTTCGACAGGATTCGGTTTCGTAGGAACTGAAACATCAGGAACGCGAGCAGGCTCGCGAAGAAGGGAGAGATGATCCAGGAGAGGACGATCAACATGACCTTGGCCCATTGGATGACAGACAGCCCCCCCGTGATCAGCCCGAACCCGATCATGGCCCCTACGACTGAATGGGTGGTCGAGACGGGTAACTGGCGCCAGGTGGCGAAGAACACCCAGAAACTGGCAGCCAGCAGGGCGGCCAGAAGGCCGAGGGCAACCGTGTTGGGGTCGCTCAGGACGGACGGGTCCACGATGTTCTTCCGGATGGCGGACGTAACGTGCGACCCGATGAAGGCGGCGCCCACGAAATCCAGGATGCCGGCGATGTATACGGCTTGGCGCAGTGTGATGGCCTTGGCGCCGACGGCCGAGGCCATGCCGTTGGCCACATCGTTGGCCCCGATGTTCCAGGCCATGTAGAGCCCGGCGGCGATTCCCATGACAAAAATCGTGAGCGTCATTCAGGCGACTTCCGATAGGAGAGGGAAGGAAACGTCTAAATACATGGAATTCCTGCCACAATCAAGGGGGCGAGGGCTCGAGGCTCAGGGAACGTACCGAAGATGGCTCAAGAAATAGAACAGGAAGAAGCAGAGGCATCCTGTCAGGGGCGTGACGAACCAGGCCAGAAGAATGGAAAAGAGGGTCTTTTTCCGGATGGTCTGTGTCCCCTTCAGGATTCCGATGCCGAGGACTGCGCCGACCACGGCCTGAGAAGAAGACACCGGCACGCCGACCCAGGTGTAGACGTGGACCGCCAGGGCTCCGGACAGGACAACGACCAGGGCGCAGAAGGGATCCAGGGCCACCAGGTTTTTGCCCACCGTTTCCATCACGCCCCGGCTGAAGGTGAGGATCCCGAAAGCAATGCTGAGTCCCCCGACCAGGGTCCCCTTGAAGATGTCCAAAAGACCGGCACCGACGAAAACAGCGGTCACGTTGGCCACGTTGTTCGATCCGAGTGCATAGGCGGAGTAGCAACCGGCGATCACGAGACCGATCCTCACGATCTGATCCATCTGGAACAGATTGTAGGGGGCGCGATTGTAGGCCCAGCCCAACGAAGCGTAGATGAGCACAGCGAAGAGGATGCCGGCCAGGGGTGTGCCGACCCAGCAGATGGCGACCTTGACGAGGCCTTGAGAGTGGAGTTGGTGTTGCAGGAGCCCTGCGCCCACGATGGCGCCCACGACGGCCTGGGACGTGGACACGGGGAGTCGCAGCAGCGTCATGCCGGTTACCGTTACGGCCGCGGCCACCGAGGTGAGGACAGCCAGTTCGAGATCCATGGGAGAGAGGCCTTGGAGGGTTTCGATCCCGTGCCCTCCCTGAAGGACCGCACCCAGGACGACGAACAGGGATGCCAGGATAGCCGCTTTCCAGAAGCGGATCATATGAGAGGAGACGGCGGAGCCGAACAGATTCGCCCCATCGTTGGCTCCCAACGACCATCCCAGGAAGATTCCGCCGAGTAGATGGAACATTTACACCCGTCGCTTGGTCACAATCAGGTTGACTTGACGGCAGACCTGGACCGCAGAGTCCGCGATGTCTCCCATCCTCTGGGTGAGATCCCGAAGCAGGATTTTCTGCAAGGGATCCCAGTCCGATTCGAAGATGCGTACGATGATCCTCTTTTCGATCTGATCTCCCTGGCTTTCCAGTTGGTCCGTCCTGAACAACAGCTGGGCCGCGCGCTCCCCGCGGTCAAGCATGGATTTCACGCTCTCCAGGGTGAACGAACAAGCTTCGAGCGAGACCGCCAGGAGTTCCCGGAAATCCAGGTTGAGGGCCTCGGGCAGCACGACTTTCTGATTGCAGATGTTCGCAAGAATCCTGTCGAACTGGTCCGGGATTTCATCGGTGGTCTCCAGCAGTCGGAGAATGTCCCCTCGAAGGTCCGGGACCAGGGCCTTTTCATGTAGAAGCGTTACGATTTTCTCCAGGATGTCGTCGGTCCTCGATTCCGCCTTGTGGGTCTCGGCCGCCAGGACCTCGAAGGTCGGACTGCATCTGCCTGCCTGGAGATAGGTCTCCAGGGACTGGAGAAACATCTCTTGAGCAATTTCTACGGAACGAACGAATTCTCCGATGAGATTCTCGACCTCTTTCTGCTTCTTGAAAAGGAAACGAAACATACGATCTACCCTCTCCACAAGCCTTGCAATTCAGGGAGGATGCCTTTTTCGGGTCCACTGGATGCAGCATTATACAAGAGATCGTGCCAGAGAGGCGAACTCACGCAAGGCCTATCTCCTGACCGTTCGATGAGCAGGCGTTGTCCGGCCGACACCTTGCTCATGCAAGGGAGATCGGCTACCCTGGAAATTAACCTGAGTTATCCGAAACATACACGGTTTCCCCGGGGAGGAACACTTCATGACGAGATCAGGACACCCGCAACTCGGGTTGCTCCTGATTGCCTGGGTGTCTCTGATCCTCGGTTGTCAATACGAGACCGTGTATTTTTCCTTCGGCCAGCACGTGGATTTCTATCACTCCTACCGGGGGGACAGCCCGGATGAAGAAGGCTTCGGCAAGGACATCCGGGTCATCACCGAGACCCTGGACTTCCTCGACAACTACCCCATGGTCAAGATGAGCTGGGAGTTCGACAGCTGGCAGACCCTGGAACATCGGCTTCCCGAGTACGCGCCCGAGCTGTTCGATCGTATCAAGGCAAGGATTGCCGAGAAGGACGAAGTTCGATTCATGAGCTGGAACGGAGGCTTGGCGAGCGCGGAGACGCCCGAGGAGTTCGCGGCCAGCATCGGGTGGCAGCGGCAGAACCTTCTGGACATATTCGGGAAAGTGGAAAACGGGGTCTACCCGCAGGAGATGATGCACACGCCTTCCCTGATACGGGCCTACGGAGATCTCGGCATCGAGTGGGTGAGCCTTTTCTACAGTGCTTCCTCCTTCACGGCCTTCCGGAACGAGGTTCTGTTGAGCGGCAGGGAACTCTACAACCCCCTCTGGCTGGAAACGCCCGAAGGGGATGCCCGCATGATCGTGCTGCCCACCTACCACCATTCGGATGTGGCCGACTTCCTGGGAATGGCGAGCTGGGCGCAGGTTGTTGGAACGAGTGTTCAGGGAGATTCGTTGATCTTCGTCAACTTCGATGCGGATGGTGAGTCCTGGCCCGTCATACTGAAGCTGTTCCTGCCCGGGCTGGTGAAACGTCCCTTCGTGAAGTTCTGCACGCCCGGCGAGTATATCGCGGAGCACGAGCCCGTGGGGACGATCGTGCTCCATCGAGACCAGGCGGACGGCGTCTTTGACGGCTACAGCTCCTGGGCCGAGAAGCCGATCAACCACGAGGTTTGGACGGCCGTTGAGGCGAGCCGGCTCGACGAAAGGCGAACCCGCTTTCTCCAAGATCGATTCGGCCTCGAAAGCCCGGAAATGTCCGCTTTGCTCGAGGAGAATTTCCGGTGGCGCATCCAGACGATGAAGACAACCCACTTCGGTCTGGCGACGCCTCACCTTCACCCCGACCGGGCCGCAAAGGCGCGCGAGCACGCCGACATGATACGGATGCTTTCCAGCCAGGCCCTTGGCCTGGCGCAGACGGATGCTGAGCCGGCCATCATGGGCTTGGTAGGCACGCCCCCGGTTTTGCCCTTTGCAGGAACGAGTCGTCCCTACTACGTTTGTCGGCCCGAAGGCCCGGGTGGACCCTCCTTGGCGCGGATTCCCCTCGAGTTCGCCGAGGGAGAGGCCTTCTCGGGTGGCGTCAGGGTCTTTCGGGATGGTCAAGAGGTGCCGAATGCCCTGCTCGACGTGAGCCTTCACACGGACGGGTCCGTAGGGGAGGCCACGGCAGTCTTTATTTCCGACCTGGGTCCGGGAGAGGAGACCGTCTATTGGATCAGCAGGAGCGGTGACTCCGGGATTGCCGAGCCGGCATACGGTATGGTGTCGCCCGGCAACGGCCTGCTCGCGAACGGGCTGATCTCTCTCGCCTTCGATCTCGACGGCTGGCCGGTCTCGTTGCAGCGGGCGGGCCTCGAGTTCTCAGCAGGGAGGCTTCTCGGCCCGGGAATCACCTTCCAGGGTGGCCATGCGGGACCGGCGCAATTGGGTTCCGTTGATTCTTCCGGGAATGTCCGCGAGCGAGGATTCCTGGCCCGGCATGCCTCGAGCGGGCAGTACCAGGTCTGGTGCGACGGACAACCCTCGGAGGGGTCGGTTCACTACGAGTTCCGGGTGTATGCGGGGCTTCCGTTCGTGGAGATCCAGGCGGAGGCCCTATATCCTGCGCTGGGAGAGGAGTGTGTGGAAGACCTGACCGAGGCCTACCCCCTGGGGATTGCGCCGGCCCTGTCCGGGTACAGGCTTCGCGTCTGGAAGCACAACTACTTCGGATACACGGGCTCGTATGACGTCACGCAGCCCGCGGACTCTCTAAACAACCATGTGACCGCC
>JAUWSZ010000197.1 GCA_030609865.1 bacterium
ATAGGGTCCCACATCCCTGAGCGATTTCAGTCATCATTCGACCTTTCTGTGTGATCACGGTTGGGAATTGCCCCCATCTCAACGAACAGAAACCATCGTGCGGGGCCCTGGATACGCACGGTGGGCAACCATTTCTCCCGAACCGGGAAAGCCTCGGCGAAGTCGTGCCCTTGTGAACGGTCGGTACCGGAGCCGGATCCGAGATAACAGCCTTAGATGACAGCAAAGAAGATGCCACACGGAATCCAGGCGCCCGCAGTCGAAATCAATAGTCGAAAAGGAGAAGTATGCTCGGGTGGATCCGGGGACCGGGCACAAACGAAAGGGGAGTGCTGTCAGTTTTTTTTACATGTTGTAAAGTCAAACGGCCGGATTCAGGGAATCTCGTCCGGGAAAGGAAGTGAATGCTTGGAGGGTAGCCATACGGTGAAGACGGAGCCCTTGCCGAGTTCGCTTTCGACCTCGATGCGCCCGTGATAGAAGTCGACGATGGACTTCACGATACTCAGCCCCAGGCCCGTCCCGACGACGTGTCTGGCTTCCGTGCTTTTTTCCCGAAAGAATTCCGTAAACAGGCGCTTCTGTCCCTCTTCACTGATGCCGATCCCCGTATCGGCGAATCGGAGCTTCACAAAAGGCCCTTCCTCTTCCACAGCGATTTCGACTCGACCCATCGATTTGTTGTACTTGACGGCGTTGCTCACGAGGTTGTTGAAGAGTCGGATCAACTCTTCACGATCCGCCTCGATGGGAGGCAGTTCCTCAGCAAACCTCCTCTCGATGCAGATGCCGTTCTGCTCGGCCAGGGGCTGCATCAAGCCGACCACCTCCTCCAGGATGGCGTCGATCCGCTGGGCCGCGATCTCTCGCCTCACCGTGCCGGCCTCCATACGTGACATCTCAAGCAAATCTCCGACGAGATCCACCAAGGCACGGATGCGTTTCCTCGAGCGCTCGAGGATTTCCTGCTGCTTGTCAGGATCCTGCGCGTATCCTTCCTGGAGTACGGACAGAAAACCGTCTACAGCGGCCAAAGGGGCGCGGAGTTCGTGGGCGACCATGTTGACGAACTGTGCCTTCACCTGCTCGACCTGTTTGAGTGCGGTGATGTCCCTGAGGACCGTCACCGTGCCCAAGAGGCGGCGGGACCCGGGTTCGACAACCGGCGCCACGTTCGCGATGACCCATTCCTGAGCAGCCGATGGCTCAAGTTGGAGTTCGTTTGACTGCCGCGTTTGCGTTTTCGAGGCCTCCTCGATCATGTCGACCAGTTCTTTGCATTCGAGAACGTTACGAAGGAGAAGCGGTTCCGGGCTGCACGGCACAGGATCGAGCAATTTGAGAGCAGCCGGATTGTGCAGAACGAGGAGTTGCTCTGCATTGCACACGAGCACTCCGTCTGTCATGCAGTCGACGACGGTGCGGAGCCGGGTCTTCTCCGTTGCGAGTTCGAGCATGCGCTGTCTGCGTTCGGCTTCAAGGCGATTCCTCTGTCGAATCAGGGTCACCCGCTCCAAGGCCCTGTTCACGATCCTCAGGAGATCATCCGGGGCGAAGGGCTTGGCGATGAAATCGTAAGCCCCGCGTTTGGTCGCCTCCACGGCAGCCTCGAGCGTTGCGTAAGCGGTAATCACGACGAAAACGGTTTCCGGTGCCACCTCGCGGGCCCGTTGAATGAAATCAAAGCCGCTGATGCCGGGCATTCGCAGGTCGACCAATGCCAAATCAATCTCCGGGTTTTGTCCGAGGATTCGCAACCCCTGTTCTCCCTCCTCGGCCATCAGCACCTGATATCCCTCGGACCGCAGGACACGATCGCAACCCCTGCGGATACCCGCCTCATCGTCCACGACGAGAATCTTCTGGCCATCGGCTCGCGGGATCGTCATGCTCCCCCCTCCCTGTCCAGGGCCTTTGGATTGTGCCCTCCTTGGCCCGGGAGCAAGGCATCCGGCACGGGCAGGGTGAATACGAAATCGATCCAAGCGCCGGGTGCACTCACGGCGTGGATGTCGCCGCCGTGACGTTGGACGATCTCACGGGCGATGAACAAGCCCAATCCGGTGCCCCGCTCTTTTCCCTTCGAGTCCTGGAGCCGGCAGAATTTTCCGAACAACTTGTCCTCTCGATCAGGAGGAACCCCGGGACCGTCGTTCCAGACATGAAGCTCGGCTGTCCCATCCCGGCGGGCACCCGTAATTCGCACCAGCCCTCCTTCCCGACCATACTTGATCGCATTGTCGAGCAGATTGTCGTAGACAATCTGAAGAAGAGAGGGATCGGCCTGTACGAAAAGATCGTCGCTCATCTCCAATTCGATGCGCATCCCCTTGGCCTCGAGCCGTCCTCGGAAATTGCTCAGCAGTGGACGAACGACATCGTTTTCCGCGTGGAGGGGCCGCGCACGAACCTGCAATTCGCCTCGCTCGATGCGGGAGAGATTCAGGTAGTTCAGGATCATCTCTTCCGCCCTGTGAATCGCCTGTCCCACGTCATCGAGGGCCTCCTGCTGGTCTTCGGTGATCCGTCCTACGTATCCATCGCGGACGGCGAGAAGGTTGATCTTCATGGCTGCAATCTGGTTCTTGAGTTCGTGGTTGATGAACTCCAGGGTCTCCAGGTAGTTCTGTACCCACTGTTGTAGTTCGGTTGCTGTTCGTTGCAGATCGTCACGGCTGTTGCGGATCTGCTCGTTTCGCTCTTTCAGGGCGGCTACCATCTGGTTGAAGGCGAGGGTAAGGTGGTTGATCTCGTCCTTGTCGGCCCGTGGCGGATGGGGCAGTTGATAGTCAAGGTTGCCGCGGGTCACCTCGGCCGCTGCGGCGGTAAGCCGGGTCAAGGGCCGCGTCAACCGTGCGGCAAGCCAGAAGGAAAGCAGAATGGCGCCGATAAAGGCGAGAGCTGCGACCAGGATGAACAGGCTCATCGCCTCATTTCGCATGTCATCGTATCGTTTCTTCAGGACGCCGACATACAGCATGCCCAGGATGTTATCTTCGATGTCCATCAGTGGCTTGTACGCCGAGATATACCAACTGTCCACAACAAAGGCCGGTCCGGTCCAGGTTTTGCCCTCACCCAGCACCTGATCGTAGACTTCTTCGGACACCCTCGTTCCAACGGCACGCTCTCCGTCCGGTCCCACGACATTGGTCGTAATGCGCACATCGCCCTGAAATATCGTGACCGTGCCCAGGTTCTTCTTCTCGTACGTGGCGACCGTGAAGATGTTCTCCCTCACGAAGTCCACGAATTCGAAGTTGCGATTGAGTACGGTTCCCCCCCGAACGATGCCCACGACGCCTCCGTCCTCGTCTGTCACGGGAGAGGCGACCTCGAGAATCATCACGTCCGTTAGACGGGTCGGTGCTCCAGGCTTGGCATGCGGGGTCGGCGAAATCTGCACCTGCGTACCTTCGGCGAGCGCTTGGTCCTCTAGGCTTAGAGCCTCCAAGGGGAGGAGAGAGAAGCCGGCCGCGGGCGCCGCTGTTCCGAGCACGCGGGTGATCACAGGGCTGTCCTTCACCCGAACCCCCCGGGCGTTGCCCCGCGCCGTGGCCTGGATCACCCCCTGGTCATCGAGAACGTGGAGAAAATCATAGCCGCACTTCCTTCGGAGTTCTTCGAGAATGCCTTTTCTGCCGTCATCCGGCGAGGACAGCCACTCGACCGCGTCCCCCCCCTCAGCCATGACCAGACAGGCCTTCAGGGCTTCTTCGAGACGGCGCTCCAGCATGGCGTCCGCGGTCTTCAGGGCCAGTGCGACACGCCTCTGGGCCTCGCCGATGACCATCCGGTTGACCAGAAAGCTCCCTGTCACGATGGTGAGCAGGCCCAATAAGGTGGCGATACCAAGCAGGGCAATGTGCAGCCTCGTGCGCAGTGGTAAGTCCATCGGGTCGAGTGAGACCTCCGAGAAGTTCGGGCTGATGTGTGATCACGCCTTTTTCTTCTTGTCTTTCTTTCTGCCGAACAGGGTGAAAGCGGCCGAGGGAGACTCGACCACCTTTTGGATTTTCTCCTGCATATTCCTTTGCTCCTCCCGGTCCTTTTTCTTCCAGGCGCCTTCGATCTTCTCAACCAGCTCATCGATCTCGCAGGGTTTTGTCAGATAGTCGTACGCACCGAGTTTCAGTGCATCCAGGGCCGTGTCGACGGAGCCGTGGCCGGTCAGAATCAGGGTTTCCACAAACAAACCCAGTTTCTTGACCTCTTTCAAGGTCGTGATGCCGTCCATGCCCGGCATTTTCAGATCCAGCACCACCACATCGAAAGAAGCCTCCTCTAAGGCCCGTATTGCGCTTTCTCCGTTGTTTACAGCGGTAACACGGTATCCCCTGCTCACGAGGAGTTTCGACATGTTCTTCGTGAAGACCTCTTCGTCATCCACCAACAGTATGGACGATCCTTTCATGGTTTGTTCCTCCTGTGTCGTTTTCGTGTTCTTCCAATCCTCCCTCCAAGCCTGAAGGCGGCTTGAAGGGAAGAAAAACCGTGAAGGTGGTTCCTGTGCCTGGCTCACTCTCGACAGCAATGTTTCCCCCGAGCCTGCGTACGATGCCATAACAGATGGAGAGCCCCAATCCGGTTCCTTTGCCCACGGGCTTGGTCGTAAAAAACGGGTCGAAGATCTTGTCCAGATGCTCGGGCCGAATTCCCCCACCCGTATCCGCGATGACAACCTCCACCCCCAACCCATTGACGTGCGATCTCGTATGAATCCGAATCATGCCGTACGGCTTGCCTTCGTGGGCGTCGATTGCATTGGTGATCAAGTTCAAGAGGACTTGCTGAAGCTGGGAAGGGTCGGAATGGATGGAAGGCAGATTCTCCTGCATTTCGGTGAGAAACCGGATCCCGCTTGTCTTGGCCTCCCTCTCCATGAGTTCGACAATCTCCTTCAGGAACGAATTGAGAAGGACCGGCTCCAGGGTGGATTTCGTGCGTCGAGAGAACCGGAGCAGGTTGTGTGTCAGGCGTTTGCAGCGGTGCACCTGGGTATCTATCTGGGACAGGGAATCGAGCAACTGCTCCTTGAACTCTCTGTCAATCGATGGGGTCTGTTCGACCAGATCCAGCAGGATCTGTCTCTCGGTCAGGAGAATGGCGAGGGGGTTGTTTATTTCGTGGGCCACGCCGGCGGAAAGCTCGCCCACAGAGGCCATCTTACCGGCCTGCAAGAGCTGCCGGTTCAGGTGATCCGCTTCATGGTCTCGTTTCTTGATGACATTGACCATGTATCGGGTGGACAGAAGCGTCGCAAGCAGGAGAATCAACGCACTCAGGTGTATGAAGATGAGTGTAACGGTATTGGCGTGGTTCATTTCCTCGAAGGCTTCCGCGTAGTCTTGTCTTACCACAAGCACCCATCGAGGATCCTGAAGCCATGCCTGTGCAAGGATCCGGCGCGGGAAACGGTGTTCGGCGTCTTGGTTGGCGGCCTTCAAGTCATGAACCTGAATCCCCGCATGGGCAGTCTTCACAGGGAAAGCCGCCTTCTCCATGATGTGTCCACGGAAACGGGGGCTGGTCTGAAAGATGCCTTGTTCGTTCAGGAGAAAAACCTCCCCTGTCCGACCGATCTTCACGTTCTCCACCAGTGAACGGAAGGCTTCGGTGTTGATGGTTGCCCTCAGGATCCATTTGTGCTTCCCCTCCGATCGTGAAACAGCGATGATGAAGTGGGGAACCTTGCGGAAGCCCATGAACATATCGCTGATATAGATCCCCTTGTCCATCACCCTCTTGAACCAGAAGGCCTGCGAATAGTTCTTGTCTATGAGATGGTATGGACCGACGTAGGCCAGATGCCCGCCGTTCTCGTCGATGACCCCTAAATCC
>JAUWSZ010000325.1 GCA_030609865.1 bacterium
GGCTGAACCCCCATTCTTGTGGTTTTTAGTAGACGTAATTATTTCGGCATGCCGAAAACTGAAAGAAAAAAAGGGGATCTACTCGACCATGATTTTGTGAGCCATTCCCCGGCCGATCATGACGCGGCTGCCCTTGACCGCAAGGACGCAAGGCCCACGGAGTGCTTTGCTGACAACTTCGATTTCGACACCCGGGACGAGTCCCAACGCTGCAAGACGCCCCTGCAGTCCGCGCCCTGCATGCACACCTACCAGTCGCACCCTGTTTCCGGCTGAGACCATTGACAACGGCATGGTTTCTTTGACCTCGCACGCCCTAATGCATTTCCACCGAGATTCCGGCTGCTTCGTCTTTCCTCAGTGAAAGGTGGTACCCCTTCACCTTGACATCAATCGGGTCGCCTAGAGGTGCAACACGTTCCACCTCGACCATCGTGCCGGGCGTGAATCCCATATCCACGATCCTCTTGTTGACACCACCGCGTCCCTTGATCTTCACGATTCTTGCTTTCTGCCCTGGCTTCAGGTCTCTCAACGTGGTGTTCATCTTTCGTCCTTCTCCCTTCTCTTTTCCCTTCTTTTTCACATCCTCGAGGCATGCGGATATGCAGCGCTCGCAACTCCCTTCTGTCTCCCCGTGATCACAATAGTACCCGAATCCCTTGCTCCATTTCGTGCCCCCCCGAGGACAGACATCCAGAAACTCGATGTATTCCATGAGCCTTTCCAGAATCGGCCGTGGCACGGAATGTTCCATTCCGCATGCGCCTTCATCCGCGACCTTTTCATCTACGGCGAGAACCCTGACAAAGAATTCTCGAAACAACTCCCAAAGCGGGACAAGCGGTTTCGGGATTTCGGTTTGTTGACAAAGAAATAGGGCCCACGTAAAATGTTTGGTTGTCCCAAGAATATTCAGGCCCCCAAGGTGAGAACATGGCGGAAACCAAGTCTTTGACTGCAAGCCTGGAGGACTATCTGGAGGCCATCTTCCATGTCGCCGCTGAGAAGGGGGCCGCGCGGGCCAAGGACATTTCGAAGAGGATGAAGGTAAATAGCTCCTCTGTGACAGGGGCGCTCCGCTCCCTGGCCGAGAAGGGCCTGGTCAACTATGCGCCCTATGACATCGTTACGCTGACCCCGAACGGGACGAGGGTGGCCAAGGACGTCATCCGGAGGCATGAGGTTCTGCGGGATTTCTTCGTAAAGGTCCTTGCCGTGGACGAGGCCGAAGGGGAAGAGGGGGCCTGCAAGATGGAACATGCAATGCCACGAAACATTCTGGAACGGCTCGTCCAGTACATCGACTTCCTGGATGCCTGCCCCCGCGCCGGAAGTAAGTGGATCAGGGGTTTCGGCCATTACTGTCATCACGGCGACAACGCAGAGGACTGCGAGCAGTGTGTCTCCTCGTGCCTGGACGAGTTGAAGCAGAAGAGACAGGAGTCGGTGGATGGGGGCGCAACGGTTGCCCTGATGGAAATGAAACCGGGACAAAGGGCAAAGATCGTAAAGATAAAGGGGCGGGGGTCGACCAACAAGAGGATCGTCGACATGGGCGTGGAGCCCGGCACGATGATCGAGGTCGAACGGGTGGCCCCCCTGGGCGATCCGGTGGACGTGAAGGTGAAGGGGTATCACCTCTCGCTTCGCAGAGACGAGGCCACCGGCATCACTGTGGAAGTCCAGTAGTCTGTTCGACGGGAGGATGCGGAATCGATGATGCCCTTGGCGATGGTGCACCCGGGAAGGCGAGTACGTCTGGTAACGATCAACGGCGGCCGTGGACTGCAGGCGCGGCTGGCGTCTATGGGCCTCGTGCCCGGTGTCGAGATGGAGGTGGTCAGCAGCCGCATGCAGGGGCCTTTCATCGTGGAGGCCAAGGGCAGCCGATTGATGCTGGGCCGCGGGATGGTTGGCAAGATCCTCGTCGAGTAGGGAGTTAAACAGATCCTTCTTCGTGCCCGGTCCTTTCAAGCTTCTTTTCCCAAGCCCCCCCTTCATTGGGGCAAGTCCCGTGAACCATTCTTGAGAGGTTCCTTGTTCATGGCAAAGGTCTTGCCCTTCCTTCTTGTTGCCCTGCTCGGCGCGGTCCCTGCCTTGGGGGAGCACCCTGCGGGACGAGTCAAGAAGACCGTGACAGGAACGGTTGACATCCGAAAAGACACCCAGCGGCACGAGGACCGGTGGGCTGTGGAGAAGGCGGAACTTGAGGCCCGATACCGGGCGTCCAGGGCCCACATCGACGCGCTCGAGAAACAGACAGACCTGTGGGGGAGAAAGGTCGAGGTCCTGCAGGGACAGGTGGACGAACTCAATCGTCGGATAGAGGAATCGGAGCGGCTGGATGCCAACCTTCACGAGATCCTGGAAGGGGTCATGGACCGCCTGGAGGGGTGGGTGGAAAGGGATCTGCCCTTTCTTCCCCAGGAGCGCTCCGATCGGTTGACCTTCCTGGAGGAGGCCTTGGCCCAGACAGATATTTCAGGTGCAGAGAAGCTTCGGCACCTTCTCGAGGCGCTTCTCGTCGAGTGCGAATACGGGGACACGGTGGAGGTCTACGAGGAAAGCATCGAGGTGGACGGCGAGTCCATCTTTGCCCATGTATTCCGTCTGGGCAGGCTGTCGATTTTCTGGCAGACACCGGACGGTGAGCGGGTCGGCGAATACGACCGGGTAACGAACCGCTGGGTGGAGCTTTCCGGGAAATACGTCCGAAGCATTTCGGCAGCGGTGGAGATGGCCGAAAAACGAAGGCCCATCGAACTCCTCCGATTGCCCGTGGGGAGGATCAGCCGGTGAGGCGGACCGCCCTTTTCCTGTTTCTTTTCCTCTGCATGAGCGCTTGGGCGCACGCCCAGGACATGCGAGCCGCATCGCGGCAGGCCGAGAGGGATCAGAAGGCGGCGGAGGAGGCAGCACGGGCCGCCGAGGTAAGGATCCTGGAAGATCGTAACGCGCTGGTGCCAGAGGTGAAGCGCCTGGAGAAAAGAGAGAAAGTTCTGGAAGCGACCCTCTCCGGCCTGCAGGATCGGTTCGGGGAACTGAGGCAGGCGGAGGACGACCTCTCCAAGGTGTGGTCTGAGCGGGAATTCGCGTTCCGGGAGCTGGTGGGAACGGTGAGAACCTCGGCCCGGGACCTCGAGACAATCCTCAAGCACTCCCCTTTCACGGCGGAGAGGCCTCGACGGCTGGAGCAGATCAAGCCTCTCCTGGAGAAGAAGCACTTCCCGGGCCTCGAAGACATTCGCTTGATGAGTGACCTGTTCTTCGATGAGATCGAGAGGTCCGGCGAGGTCTTGCTCAGGGAAGGGGCATTCGTGGACCGCACGGGCGAGGACCGGACAGGGCAAATCCTTACCCTGGGAAAGTTCACGGCCATCTACGATGGCGGCACCGAGGTCGGGTTCCTTCGATATTCCGAGGATGCTGAGCGATTCTATGCCCTTTCGGCCCTTCCCTCCTGGTGGGTGCGCCGCAACCTGAAGGGCTACCTCGAGGGCCGGGAAGAAGCCGTCTACGTCGACCTTTCCGGTGGGGGCGCCCTCCGGCAGATCACGCACAGACCCAGCCTCTGGGAGCAGATCCAGAGCGGGGGGCCGATTGTTTGGCCCATCCTGGCCATCGCCGCGCTCGCCCTGCTCCTCGTTCTCGAGAGGATCGCCTATCTGCGCAGGGTGCACGGAAACACGGATCGGCTGATGGACGAGATGAACCGGCTGGCCTCAAAGGGGGACTGGAAGGCGTGCGAGACGCTCGTGGAAGGGCACGAGGCCAAGGACTGGCCCGTCTTGAACGTCCTCGCGGCAGGCCTGTCCGGCCGCCACGAGGACCGGGAGACGCAGGACAACATCCTGCAGGAGGCCATCCTCCGGGAGGTGCCCCGCCTCGAGCGGTTCCTCGCGATTCTCGCGATCTTTGGGGCCATTGCACCCCTGCTCGGGCTTCTGGGGACCGTTACCGGCATGATCGATACGTTCCGGGTGATCACCCTGTACGGAACAGGCGACCCGAGAATGATGTCCGGCGGCATCTCCGAGGCCCTGATTACGACCGAGCTGGGCCTTGCGGTGGCGATCCCGATCATGCTGGTCCACACGTTCCTGTCCCGGCGCGTGGACCACCTGGTGGGAGATATGGAAGAGAAGGCCGTTGCCCTCACCAACATTATCCAGAAGGACCGGCGTCTGAATGGAAATCCTGTACGGGGCGACTGAGTATCTCCTGCAAGGCGGTTGGGTGATGGTCCCATTGATCGCCTGTTCGGTTGTGATGTGGACGCTGATCGGTGAGCGCCTGTACTTCTTTCACAGCCTGACGCGGCGGGACATCCGAATCCGCGATGCGATCGCGATATTCGAAGAGAAGAGGGCAACGGGCGAAGGGAGAGGGCTTCGGGCAAGGCTGGTCGCGAGCTTTTCGAAAGAGATGACCGGCCAGCCGGGGCTGGACAAGAAGATTCTCTATTCCTGTGCGCTGAAGCAGCGGCCTGTTCTGAACCGGCACCTTGCGGCCATCGCGGTTCTGGCCTCTGTAGCGCCCCTGCTCGGCCTGTTGGGGACCGTGATCGGCATGGTCGACACCTTCGACGTGCTTGCCGTCTTTGGGACGGGCAACGTGA
>JAUWSZ010000624.1 GCA_030609865.1 bacterium
CGGGTCACGGGAATCCACGGGTCAAACCCTTCGGGAAAGGGGAGCTTCTTGTCGGCATAGATGTCAGCCAGGTGATCGGGAGGCGTCCATCTGTGATGGACCGCCTTGTGGGAGAGATACAGGCAGAACGGGGCATCCCGCTCTCTCTCGATGAATTCAATGGCGTAGTCTGTCAGCTCTTCGGTGATGTAGGGCTTGCGGGATGGTCTCTCCTCCCCGTTGACAAGGAGCGGGCAGTTCAGGTATCTGCCCTGTCCCCCCTGGATGGTGAAGGTGATGAACGGATCCACGCCCTTCAGCTCCGGCAGCCTGCCCGGCATGTGCCATTTCCCTATGAAGGCCGTATCATAGCCAGCATCATGCAACATCTCGAGAAAGGTGCGGTTGCCCCCATCCCAGGGCGTGAAGTTGTTCTGGACGCCGTGGGTGTGGGCATACTGGCCCGTCAAAAAACTGGCCCTGCTCGGGCTGCACAACGAGGTCGTGACAAAGGCGTTGGTGAACAGGATTCCCTCTCTGGCCAATCGGTCCATGTTCGGCGTCTCAAGGACGGGATGGCCCGCACAGCTCATGACTTTCCAGTTCTGATTGTCACTGAGAACGAAGACGATATTGGGCCTCTCACCCGGCAAGGGGGTTGCGGCCGGGGTACCACACCAGAAGCACACCAGGAGACAGGCGGACACCACAACCAGCAGAATCCGAAGGGCTTCTTTTTTCGAGCTCTCGCTTCTCATCTGGACAGCTCCATGTTTGAGTTTATCTCGTCCTCGCCTTCGAAAAGCCAATCTACGGCGACGGCACGGGCGATGTCAATGGAGCCCCACGGGCAAGCCCGTGGTCCCATCGAAACGCCTGGGGCGACATCACGCCGAAGCTCACATGAGCGTCTTTCGAGGCATGCGCCGTCCTTGATCCACGGCCAAAGCCGTGGTCTCCGGCGAAGGCGGATGATGCCCACGCGGAACCGCCCGTTTTACTCGCCCGCTGGTTTCTGTTAAGAAAAGAACGAACACGAACGACAAGGAGAGGCATTCCGATGAAAAAGCCCAGAATCGCGATCTTGGGAACCGGCTATGTAGGACTGGTGGCGGCAGCCGTATTTGCGGATAGAGGCTTTCAGGTGCTGACCTCGAGTCAGGATGAGGAAAAGGTAAAGGAAATCAACCAGGGGAAAGCCCCCTTTTATGAAGAGGACCTGGACCCTCTCGTAGAGAAGACGATCAAGGAAGGCACACTGAAGGCGGTCCATGGCAGGGAAGAAGCCGTGCTCGCCTCCGACATCCTGTTCATCGCCGTGGGCACGCCAAGCCTGATGAGCGGAGAGGCAGACCTGCGGCTGATCAAGGAGACCGCGCAAGCCATCGGAACGGCACTGAAAGAAAAGGAGGGCTACACCCTCGTCGTGACCCGCAGCACGGTTGTGCCCAGCACGACCCGGCATCTCGTCTTGCCCCTGTTGGAACAGCATTCGGGCAAGAAGGCGGGCAAGGACTTCGGCGTGTGCATGAGCCCGGAGTTTCTGCGGCAAGGCGCTGCTGTCCGGGACACCCAGTCCCCGGACAGCGTGGTCATCGGCGAACTGGACGAGCGTTCCGGCGACACCCTCGAGGCCTTCTCCAACGAGGCCTATGCAGGGCAGGACGTGCCCGTGCTCCGAATGAACCTGGAGAGCGCCGAGCTGGTGAAATACGGCCGGAACACCTTCCTGGCCATGAACATCTCGTACATCAATGAGATGGCTCGCCTGGCCGAGACGATTTCCGGCGTGGACATCGGCCAGGTCGTCAGAGGGGTGGGGGCCGACTGGCGGATCAACCCTGCCTTCCTGAACGCGGGTTGCGGATACGGCGGCTCTTGCTTTCCGAAGGACGTCAAGGCGTTGATCTCCTTTGCCCGGACCCGTGGCGTGGAGCCTCAGCTTCTCGAGGCGGTCGAGGAGGTCAACGAGCAGCAGGCGGCCCACATGGTCGCCATCTCCCGGCAGGAGATGTCCGGCACGCTGAAGGGGAAGAAGATCGCCCTCCTCGGGCTCTCCTTCAAGCCCGGCACAGATGACATGCGGGAGGCGCCCTCCATCAAGATCGCGAATCACCTCTACGCCCACGAAGCCGAGATCGTGGCCTACGACCCGAAGGCTATTCCGAATGCCCGCGAGCGATTCATCAGAGACACGATCCAGATCGAGTACACGGACAACATCGAGGGGTGTCTCAAGGATGCAGAGTGCTGCATGGTCCTGACCGAGTGGGAAGAGTTCAAGGCCTTATCTGCAGAGGTCTTCAACCGGTGCATGAAGCGATCCTTCGTCATCGACGGAAGAAGGATCTTCGACGAGAGCGTCCGGGGGTCTGTGGATGTCTACAGGGGGATCGGGCTGGGGGCCAAGAGGCCCCTCCTGCAGGAGTAACGGCCGATTAGCGCTTCATCCACACATAACCGATGAGCTTGTAGATCAGACGGGCCAGGGTAAAGTCCGGATGATGCATCCCCTCGATGGGCGTGAACTCACAGAGGTCACACCCCACGACCGTCTTCTCTGTGCAAAGCCTTTGTAAAAACCCGATCGTCTCATACCACGAGAACCCGCCCGGTTCGGGCGTGCCCACGGAAGGGATGATCGAGGGATCGAAAAAATCGCTGTCGATCGTGATGTACACTTTTTCGCTCAGGTCCCCGAGAACGCGTTCTTCCCAATCCGGCATCTTCCCTGTTTTGATCGTCTGTGCATAGTAGGTCTTCACGTTTTCTGCCTGATCAAAACGCGCTTCCTCCTGGCTGTGGCTCCGGATGCCGACCTGCACGAGGGATGGGATGAACTCGAGGGCCCGTGCCATCACCGAGGCGTGGCTGTACGGGTCGCCCAGGTAGGAATCCCTCAAGTCCCTGTGGGCATCCAGCTGGAGCACGCTAAGGTCATCCCCGTAGCGATCATGGAA
>JAUWSZ010000107.1 GCA_030609865.1 bacterium
CAAAGTCGCTGTAGTGGCCGGAATTCCCCTGATGATCGGTGGGATCGCCAACCTGCTGAAGCTGCACACGATCGGCGAACAAGGCTGAAGAAAACCGGAGCACGGCCCTGCTTCACACAGAGACACTCGATATGAATCCGGAAACGAATACCCGCCCGTTCTACGGCTGGTGGCTGCTCTTCTTTCTGTGGGTGATTTACACCCTGCCGAGCGGCTTCGCCGTTTACAGCCCGGTCGTTCTCGCACCCTTCATGATCCAGGACCTGGGTTGGTCACGAGGGGAGATCATGCTGGGCGTCACGGCCATCATGCTGTTCTTCGGGATCACCTCCCCACTGACCGCCTGGATGATCACACGCATCGGGGCACGGAAGACCATCGTCATCGGGGGGTGCATCGCCGCCGCAGCCGCCTTCCTGATGAGTCGACTAGGTCATGTCTACCCCCTGTTCGTCACCCTCAGCGTCTTCCTGGGATTGGGGGTCTCCATGTCGGCCATGATCCCGGTCCAGACCGTGGCGATTGCCTGGTTTCACGCCCGCCGGGCCCTGGCCCTGGGGCTCGTGCTGGGGGGTGGCGCTGTGGGAGGCTTCCTGGCGCCCCAGCTCATCAACTGGGTCGTGCTGCGGGCCGGAGGAAACTGGCGGATCGGCTTCCTCCTAATCGCAATCGCATCCCTGGCGGGCGCAGTCGTGGCCTTGCTGGCCGTGCGCAACCGGCCCGGTGATGTCGGTCAGCATCCGGACGATGTGGCGCCTGAGGCGCGTGCCGAATCTTCCGCCGGACGGAAACGAACCGCACGCACCTACCGCACGAACGATGTGTGGACCTTTCGTGAGGCCCTGAAAACGCGAGCCCTGTGGCTTCTCATCCTGGCGGTCACGGGCACGTTCTACATGTGGCAGATCATCGTGACCCAGGGACCCCTGCACTTACAGGACCGGGGCTTCGACCCCGCCATGAGCGCATTCCTGTACAGCCTTGCCATCGGCTTGAGTATCGTCGGCCGCTTCACGATCGCCGGCCTGGGAGATAGAATCGAGCCCAGATATCTGTTCGCCTTCGGCTCTCTCTGCACGCTGATCGGCGGGATCCTATTCTGGTTCGTCTCGCCGGACAAGATGTGGATCGCTTACCTCTATCCCCTGCTGGCCGGCTTCGGGTTCGGCGCGGCCTATGTGTGCATCCCCACGATCACGGGCAACTACTGGGGACTGGAGGCCTTCCCCGGGATCACCGGGATCGTCTCTCCCCTCGCCATGCTGATCCAGGGATCGGCAGCCCCCCTTGCGGGCCTTCTCTACGACCACCAGGGCACATATCTTACGATCATGATCGTCTCCTGGCTGGCCGTTTCGGTCGGCTTTGCCGCAATGCTCTTCTGCCTCCCCCCCGAGCGCGCGAAGGCCCTCTAAGGGCTCGCGAAAGAATAACTTCACAGGAAAATGGCCAATGGTCTCATTTTGGAGTTGGGTTTTCGCGCCCAGATTTGGGTCAGATTCGGCCGCGACGATCGAGCAAGACCGCAGGCATAGCAAAGCTATGTCGAGGATCTTGCGACTGAGGAGGGGGTGAAGATGGCCGAAGCCTGTCCCCGCGAAAGCGGGGAATGGGATGCGAAAACGTGAAGTTATTTTTTCGCGAGCCCTAAATAAAGCGCAGAATCATCAACAGGCTAACGATGATCAACACAACGATCAGGCCCAGGTTCTCGGCGCCCCCCTTGTCCTTGGCAAACATGCCGTTCTGGATGAAATAGGCGGTATCGATCACGACGAGAAAAAGCATCATGCCGCCGCATACAAGTGTCAACCGCTCACCCAGTGCATTCCCAAGAATCAGCAAGACCGCCGAAACAACCATGAGAACGGCCAGCACCGAATCGGGGTATACGAAGCATCTTTCATGCTCCACATAACCCGTCGGCAACCAGGGTTCGTTGTGTTCGGTTCTCAACCATGTCATCCAGAACCCGGCGATCCCCAGGGCCGCCAGAATTTGTACTGCCGCAATGATCTTCGGGTTGACAAAATCCAACATTTGCATCCTCCTGTTCTTGTTTCAGCACGCCGGGTGCTTTCGCGCGAAGGTTCTCGGGGATGTGCTTAGCGGCCTCGCCGATCACTTCCAGACTTCGAATGACGGCGTTGACCGTCTTGCGGTCTTTCGTGAATGCCTCGAAGGACATGCCTTCGGTGAATTCCCTCGTTTCGTCGAGGGACCCAAGGATGTCTTCGAGATGGTCGCGGTAGTCGCGGATCATAGCATCGCCGCCTCGCTCAGGATGCGGCGTCCGATCCGCGGCTTGAGGGCGGCCTTGGTCACCAGGTCCACTCTCGCGCCGAGCCATTCGCTCAGGCGCTCTTCCATTTCCAGAAACTTGAAGAACCCTACCGGCCGGTTGAATTCGACCAGGATGTCGATATCGCTGCCCTCGTCCGCCTCACCCCGGACGCAGGAGCCGAAGAGGCCGATTTCCGCAACGCCGTAGTCTCGTACCAGCTCCTCGCGCCGTTCCCGTATGATTGTCTCAATTTTTTCTAGGCTGGGTGGCTTCATTTGTTTGGGTGGCTCCCCTTTTCAACGCGGCTTTGCTCGATCCCGGCCCTGAGTCGACTTCCCAGGATGAATCATAAGGAAAAAACTCATGGGAATCAAACCCAAACGTACTGCCGGCGACGGATCGAACATTTCGTTCGAGTAAGATCTGAGGGGAGATAGGCTGCCTGCAGGGCGGGCTATCCTCGGGGCGGGCCTCTCGCTCGTGGCAGAGCCCAAATACCTCGAAGACGCTGCAGCCAACCTCCTGAGCCCTCGAACGCCCATCATCCTGTCGCGATCCGCTGCCCCTTGAATCCCTGCGGTCTTCCGAGGAGAATGGAGGCTCCAACGACCTCTTGCCGTACGCAATCTCAGAAAGGGGGATCCCTCATGGCGAATATCCGCGTCTCGGCTGTCCCGTTCAAGGCCGGCCCTGTAAGCTCCTTTGACGACTTCGCCGACCACGTCACTCGACTGGTGGAACAGGCCGCGGTCGAGGAGCCCGACTTTCTCGTGTTCCCCGAGCTTTTCACGGCCGAACTCCTGAACTTCTTCGAGGAAACAGACATCGTCGAGAAATTTGCGCGGCTCACGAGATACACCGAGGACTATCTCAGCCTATTTCGCGGCCTGGCCAGGGACAAGGCCTTCTACATCGTGGCCGGCTCGCACCTCAAGGAAACGGAAGGCAAGTTCTTCAACACCGCCCACCTCTTCACCCCGGAAGGGAAGGTCTGGGAACAGCAGAAGTGCCACCTCGTTCCCCTCGAGACGGCCTGGACCACCCCTGGAGACGAACTGAAAATATTTGAAACCGAGAAGGTCAAGTTCAGCATCCTGACCTGCTACGACCTCGAGTTCCCGGAAACATCCCGTCTCATGACCCTGCGGGGCGCCGACCTGCTGATTTCCCCGTCCGCTACCCTGGATGAGCAGGGCTACTGGCGGGTGCGGCACTGCGGCCACGCACGCTGCATCGAAGACCAGGTGTACGTGGTTCACTGCAGCCTCCTGGGCAACGTGGCGGACCTGCCCTTCTGGGGGATGGCCTCGGTCCTGACCCCCTGCGACACCGGGTTTCCGCTGAAGGGGATTGCCGCCGAATCCCCATTGAACGAGGAAGTTGTCATTACTACCGACTTGGACACCGAAATGCTCTACGAGAACAGAAGAAAGGGCACCGTGACAACCCTGAAGGACCGAAGGTGGGACGTGCTCGACGCCCTGCACGCCTTTGAAAGCCGGGAGCCGACAGGATCGAAGAGCAATATCGATTAAGAGGCTTTTGACCTGCAACCAGGCCCGCCCTGCTGTATGTGACAAGAGTCACGCACGCGCCTGCCCCCCCCCAGGAAGTCCAGAAAAGAAAATTGGCCCCGTTTTCCCCTGTTCGCCGAGACGCCTTTCCCGCTCAATAGGGATGAATTCATAAGAATAACAACCCGTTACGCCTTATCCGAGAAACCCGCGGAGCAACCGCCCGTCGCCGGTCTCATGACGGATGGCTCCGCCCGGAACGAACCCCCCTTGCGCAGCCAAACATCTCTCAGGTGAACGCTTCTGTAACCAAAACCTGGCAACGTTCGGAGACAATAAAAGGGGATGAAAGGAGTCCGTCATGGTGATCAAGATGAGATTGCGAGGGTCGTTGCTGATGTCTGCCATGTTGCTTATCTCGAGTGCGTTTCTGGGGTGCGGGTCCGAGGATCCCCTGGCCCCTTCAGACGGTCCGGGTGAAATCACGGAGAGCCCCGGCAACCCGAATCCAGGCCCCCCCCGTGGCGGGACTTCGCGCGATCCCGGGGGCTGCCCCGAGTGGCCCCAAATCACGCTGGGACAGAGGCTCGTCTCGGCAAACAGGCCCGTTCACATCACGCACGCCGGGGACCGCAGCGGCAGGCTTTTTGTGGTGGAGCAACCCGGCAGGATACGCGTAATCAGGGATGATGCGCTGCTGGCAACGCCCTTCCTGGACATCTCGTCCCGTGTCTCGGGCGGAGGCGAACAGGGGCTCCTGTCCATCGCCTTTCCCCCCGGGTATGCTCGGAAAGGCCACTTCTACGTGAGCTACACGCGCGCAGCGGATGGCGCCAGTGTAATCGCGCGGTATTTCCGGTCTCCGGGCAATCCGAATGTGGCAGACGCGAACAGCGAGGAGGTCATCCTGACGGTTGAACAGCCCTTCGCGATCCACAACGGAGGGCTTATCGCGTTCGGTCCGGACGGCTATCTGTATGTGAGCCTCGGAGACGGCGGCGCCGCCGAGGATTTCCTGAACAACGCCCAGAACACCGATTCCCTGCTCGGCAAAATGTTGCGGATCGATGTAGAGTCGGGTGCTTTCCCCTATGCAGTCCCATCCGACAATCCCTTCGTGGGCCTGGACGGACACAGGGGGGAGATTTGGGCCCTGGGGTTAAGGAACCCCTGGCGGTTTTCCTTCGATCGAGCAAGCGGTGATCTCTACATTGCCGATGTCGGCCATAACAGATGGGAAGAGGTAAATGTCCAGCCCGCCTCGAGCAGAGGGGGTGAGAACTACGGGTGGAACGTCATGGAGGGGCCCCAGTGTTTCACAACTTTCTTCTGCGATCGGACGGGTCTTACGCTCCCGGCCTACGAGTACACCCACCTCACCGGATGTTCGGTCATCGGCGGATTCGTATATCGCGGCAGCGACTATCCCTGCCTGCAGGGGATGTATCTGTACAGCGACTTCTGTACCGGAGGTGTGTGGGGCCTGAAGCAGGTGGACGGCGTGTGGGAGAGCAGGCTGCTCACCAATACATCCCTCCAGATCGTCAGCTTTGGCGAGGATGAGGACGGGGAGCTTTACGCCCTGGACCTCAACGGAGGGGTCTTCGCGATTTCCCTTCAGTAGTGGCGGCAGTCCAGCAATTTCGAATCGAAGACCGCGCCGATCAGGAGGCGGTTACCTCGCACCGCGGCCACGCTCGAGGCGGAGATCTCTTCACCCGTGTCGAGATACACTTCCTCCACGTCGTATCCCCCTGCCTCCTTTGGGGTGAGGTGCAGCACCTGCGAGGGAGAAACCGTCCAATGCTCTTTCGCGTGTTCCACGAACGTGAGGAGCTGCGGATGGGCCCCGATCCACAAGTCTCCCTCGGCATCCACCTCGATGTTGTCCACCCCAGTACCGAGATCGATCTCTTCCCGGTGCTCGAGCCGCCCGGATTCCGGATCCCGGTCGTAGATGTGAAGAGACCCCTCTGTAAGGGCGCATACATAAAGCAGCCTTCCATCTGGACTCACGTTGATTCCGTTGGCATACCCGATGCCCGAGGCGGCCTCGACGAATTCCGACCCGTCATAGAAGACGACATTTGAACGACGAAGCCGCAGGTAGTCCTCCAGGTCTCGTCTCCATCCGGAAGGGTACCGGTGATCGTTCGTGACGTAGAAGCTGTCCGGCCCTACTCCCACGATGTCGTTCGGGGACACGAGCATCGGCGAAGTGAGGCTTTTCCTGTGCGCGAGACCCCCATCCTTCAAGTCGAATACGTCGATACGATGCTCCTCGCCCTGATGGTTGATGACAAAGAGCACGTCAGGGCCGCCCTCCCGAACGAACAGGCTGATCCCGTGGGGCCGGAAATCCCTGTCCGCATCCGGGGTCAGGTTCACCGGTTCCGTGGTAACCGCATTCAGGTCGTACGCGTAGATCGCCCCCTGCCCCGGTTTGCCTTCCTTCACAGCTCTGCGGTCGCACCCCGATACGTAGGCCACGCCCGTTCTCGGGTGAATCGTAATGTCTTCCGGCCCGATCACACCCCCGACCACCTTGCACGTGCCTGAGAAATGCGGCTCCATCGTCTTGAACTGCCCGGCCACCCAGTAGAGATAAACGACCCAGCCCGCGACAAGGATAACGAGAACAAACAACGTGACCAAGATTCGCTTCGTCATAGCCGATCCCCCCCTTTTTGGTTTGAGTCCATCGGTTCATTCTATAACACAACCTGTTTGACTCGGCCAAGTCCAGGTTCTAACATCATCGAAACAAAGAAACGAAGAGGAACGATCGGTTGATGAGGATATGAAAAGAGGACCTGGTCCACCTTGAATACTCGGGCCATGCCTCATTGAAGAGAAGGAAGAGATGGGAAAGGGCCGATCGAGAAAGAAGAAGATCACGGCAGACGGGAAGACAAAGACTGCCCTCGACCCCAGCGTACTGGCAGAGGAACCGTTCTCCGAAAGCGTGATCGAGAGCCTGCCGGGGCTTTTCTGGGTTATGGACGAGAAGGGCCGGTACGTTCGATGGAACAAGAACCTCGAGAGCGCCCTCGGATACTCTGCGGACGAACTGGCATACCAACACGCCAACTTCCTGGTCCACCCTGACGACCAACCTCATGTCCTGAAAGCAATCGAGAGGTGTCTCAGGGACGGTCTGGTCTCAATCGAGTATGAACTCGTTGCGAAAAGCGGAATTCGAATCCCGTATTCCGGGAGTGCCAAGTCCGTAAAGCTCGGAAACAGCTTCTACATGATCGGCTTGGCCGTCGACATCTCCGCGCGGAAAAAGGCGGAAGACGCCCTGCGGAGAGCACTCCTGGAAATCGAACAACTGAAAGAGCAGCTTCATTCGGACTACACCTATCTCAAGGAAGAGATGGGAAAGGGCCGATCGAGAAAGAAGAAGATCACGGCAGACGGGAAGACAAAGACTGCCCTCGACCC
>JAUWSZ010000133.1 GCA_030609865.1 bacterium
CCCCCAGGATCGCGAGCACCAATGCGGAAGCCAGGGGGAGGACGTTGAGAAAGAGGCCCACGGCAATCCCGCCAAAGGCCACCTCGGCCAGGCCATGGCCCAGCATGGCATCCCTGCGAAGGATCAGGAACACGCCGAGCACGGAACAGGCGACCGAGATCAGGAGGCCGGCGAGCAACGCGCGCTGCATGAACGAATAAGCGAATATTTCCATTGGCCTTCTTACTCCACTTCTAAGCCCGCATGCTGCAAGGAACGGCGATCTCGCAGTAGGTCAAAGCTCAAAGGCGAAAGGGAAGGACCAAATCAGGAATGCTTTATTTATAACTTCAACCACCCCTTTCACCTTTTACCTTTATCCTTTGACCTTTGACCTGGGCTTGAAGAGCGTAACGCAGTACATGCGCTTCTTCGAATGCTCACTATGCTAGTGTTCGTGGTGGATGATGTGAGCACGACCGCCAGCCATCTCCAGCAAGTGGTCGGTCTCGCAGAATTCGTCGTGGCTCCCGTGGAAGTAGAGCCTCTGGTTGATACAAGCCACCTTGTTCACATGCTTGGTGACCACGCCCACATTATGGGTCGAAAACACGACCGCGAGGCCCGTTTCCCGGTTCAAGCGGTCCAGCATGGCGTAGAACCTGTTCTGCGCTTCCGCATCCACCCCGGCTGTCGGCTCGTCCAGGATCAAGATCTCCGGGGACGAGACCCGGGCCCTTGCGATGAAGACGCGCTGTTGCTGCCCCCCGGAAAGCTCCCCGATCGGGCGGCCATGCTTGTCCTCCATGCCCACTGCCTCCAGGGCATCGAGGACGCGCGATTTCCGCTCCCCGGAGCGAAGCCGCCTTCGATTCCCCCCCGCCACGAGCCCCATGGCCACCACCTCCTGAACAGAGGCCGGGAAATAGGGATCGAAGTGTGTCGCCTTCTGGGCAACGTACCCGACCCTTTCCCATTTGCGGAAATCCCGAATCGGTGTCCCAAACAAAGAAACGGCCCCGCGGAGAGGTCTGAGGAGCCCCAGCATGATCTTGATCAGGGTGGTCTTCCCGGACCCGTTCGGACCGATGACCGCGAGGAAGTCCCCTGCCTGGATCGCAAGCTCGATATCGACGAGAACGGCGTCTCTCCGGTAGCGGAACTCCACGTGCTCGATGCGGATCAGCGTGTGGTCATCCTTCACATTCCAGCCCTTTTCTCAGGTTCTGCAGGTTTTCCTCCAGGATCGAGAGAAAGGTCAACCCCCTGTCAAACTGCTCTTTGGTCATGTTGGCGCCCGGGTTGAGAACGAGTGTCCGCGCAGCGATCTCCTCTGCCACGACCTGGGCAAGCTTGGGGCTGACCAGGGTTTCGAAGAAGATGTACTTCACCCGCAAGCCCCTCGCGATCTCGATGACCTCGGCCAGCCTGTGCGGTGTGGGCTCGGAATCTGCGCTGATTCCGTAGAGCGGCACCTGCGTCAATCCGTATCGCTTCGCAAGATAAGCAAAGGCAGAATGTCCGCCCAGGACGAGGTAGCGGTGGCGACACTCAGCCAACCCTTCTTTGTATCGCTGATCGAGGGCCTGCAGTTTCGCGTTGTAGGCACCAGCGTTCTTTTGGTAATGGTCCCCGTTTTCCGGATCGATCGACGTCAGTGCCTGGGCGATCCTTGTCACGATCACCTGGTCGTACGAAAGGTCGAGCCAGACGTGGGGATCGCGGGCTTCAGCGCCTTTTTCGTCGAGCAGCTCGAGGCCCTCGGCAGCAGCCATCACTCCCAGCCCCTCATGGCTGACGCCCCTGACGACATCGGTAGCCCACGGCTCGAGGTTCTCGCTCACGCACAGGAAGAGGTCCGCCTTGGATATGGCCACAAGGTCACGGGCCTTGGGTTCCCACGCATGGGGCTCGACACCCGGGGGCAAGAGGAGGCTCACCTCGGCCTTGTCCCCTCCCACAGCCAGGGCAAACTCGTATAGGGGAAACAGGCTGCAGACGACCCGAGGCTTCTCTGTCTCTATCGTGCTCTTGCAGCCCAGAAGCAGTAAAAGACTGCCTGCAGCCCAGCACAAGAACCCCTGGTGTCTCCGCTTCCGATCTCGCACCCGATCCTCCTCCTCGAAGAGTATATGGCTCGCCGGCCACAAGTGCAACACAGTTGCAAGCAGAAAGGAAAGATTTCCCGGTGCCGACTCGGCCTCCGCCCTCATGCAACCCGGTTGCGCTTGGGGCCCAATCTTCCTATAGTGTGTACCATGCAAAGGGTTGCCGACAAGATGCCTGCGGGAGACGGGACCGAGCAGGCGGCCGAGATCCTGCGGAACGCCAAGCTGCGGGTCACTTCGTGCAGAACCTCCCTGTTGAATCTCCTCCTTCATGCAAAGGAACCGCTCACACAAAAGGAATTGATGCAGAACCTAGAGGAGCGGGGGTTCAACCGGGTCACGATCTACCGAGCCCTGCAAACCTTCCTGGACGCATTCATCGTCCATCGCATTGTCACCGAGGACCGGACATGGCGTTTTGCGATCACCCACTGTGGCCACCGAGGCCACTGTCACCCCCACTTCACCTGCCGCAGGTGTGGCAGGATTCGGTGCCTCGACGGGGTCGCCATTCCGGCCGTCAGCTTGGAGGGGCATCGGATCGAGGCACAGGCCATGTACTTGTGGGGACTCTGCCCCGGATGTCTACAAAGGGAGTAGCCCGCCCTATGAAGAATCATCAGTCAGCCATCGATCGCATCCGGGAGACCATCAGGACGAAAAGCCGGTTCGTCTTGACCACCCACGTCAACCCGGACGGTGACGGGATCGGATCCGAGCTTGCGCTCTATCATCACTTGAAGGATCTCAGAAAGGACGTGTGCATCTTGAATCCCTCACCCCTTCCCGATACGTATCTGTTTCTGGATCCGGAGAGAACCAGGATTCAGGAGTACGAGGAACGTCACGCCCGCACCGTTCTGGAGGCAGATGCCCTCTTCTTGCTCGATCTATCGAGCACGGATCGGCTGGCCGCCCTCGGCAGGGCCGTTGTGGGAAAGGGCCCCTTGCAAATCTGTGTCGATCATCATCCCGAACAGGGCTCATCGTGCGACCTGGCCTGGATCGACGATCATGCCGCTGCAACGGGGGAGCTGGTTTTCTCTCTTCTCAAACAGGATGGATGCAAAATCTCACCCGCCATCGCCGAAGCCCTCTACGTTGCCCTCCTGACGGATACGGGCAGCTTCCGATACGCGAACGTGACGGCCCAGACACATCGCGTGGTTGCCGAGCTTCTCGAGACCGGCATCGACCATCCTGGGATCTACCGGCGTATCTACGAGAGCAACAGCTGGAACCAGTCCCTGCTGTTCGCGAAGACGATCGGGGACATGCAGCGGGCCTGCAACGACAGGGTGGCCTGGATGAAGATCACCCAGGAGATGTTCGAGGAAACCGGGGCTCGCGAGAAGGACGCCGAAGGCCTCGCCGAGTTCCCGAGGAGCATCGGCGAGGTACAGATTGCGATTCTGTTCATCGAGCAGGCGTCGGGTCACACACGGGTGAGATTCCGTTCGAGAAATGATATAGCTGTCGATGCGCTGGCCAGAGAACTCGGTGGGGGCGGACACAGGAATGCATCCGCCACGCTTCTCAAAGAAACCACCCTGGACGAGGCCATCGACAAGGTTTTGGGCTTGGCAGGCAAGTACCTTCAGTAGGGACCAGGGGTCAGGGATCAGGCCCCACCCTTGTGCCCCCCAGGGAAAACGACCAATGTGAGGAAGGAATCCAACCGCACAGGAAATGGGAACGATGTCTGATACAGAAACCAAGCTGGAAGAGGGGACCGAGCTGTCCCTTGATTTTCAGAAGCTGGGCAAGGTCGCTGCCTGCGGGGAGGCCGTGGTCCCGGTGGCCGTGCAGGACGCAGATACCAAAGAGGTCCTCATCCTCGCTTACGTGAACGATCAAGCCCTGGACTACTCGGTGAAGCACGGCGTAGCCGCGTTCTGGAGCACTTCGAGGAAAGAGCTGTGGGTCAAGGGGGCCACCTCAGGGGACATGCTCGACCTGGTGGAGATCCGAGTCAACTGCGAACAGAATTCCCTGCTTTACCTGGTGCGCCCCCGTGGAAGGGGGGCCTGCCACACGAAGGACGAGGCCGGAAAGCCTCGCCGCGCCTGTTACTACCGCAAGCTGAAGAACGGAAAGCTCGAGCCCTTGTGATCTTGCGGCTGTACCGCAAGATCACCCCTCTGAAAGCACTTTCCGGATCACCGCAGCCAGGTCCGCTACCTTGTATGGTTTCACCAGCACCCCGTCGAAGCCATACTCCTTGAACTGCGACATGACAGGGTCATCCGAATAGCCACTCGAGACGATCACCTTTGCATCCGGATCCAGCCCTCGGAGCTTTCTGACCAGCCTCTTGCCCCCGAGCTCTCCCGGAATCGTCAAATCCATGATGACCACGTCAAAGGGACGCTCTTCTTTCATTGCCTTTTCGTATAGATCGAGCCCCTCGCTTCCATCTTTGGCAAAGCCTACTTCATACCCGAGCCGCTTCAGCACTTCCCCGGCCGATCTCCGGACAATCGCCTCGTCGTCGACCACGAGCACTCGGCCCTCACCCCTGGTCGGTTCAACCTGCACGCCTTCCCTCGGCTCGGCCGACGTCTCGGAGGTGGGCAAATAGACATGAAAGGCTGTTCCTCCCCCCAAGGCTGATTCCACCTCCATGTGTCCTCCATGACGATTGACAATCGAGAAGGCAATCGCAAGACCCAAGCCTCGTCCCCGCTCTTTGGTCGTGAAAAAGGGGTCGAAGATCTTCGGGAGCTGCTCCTCGGGTATGCCGCTCCCTTGATCTTCCACGGAGAGCTTCACGTATTTTCCTTCCTCCAACTTTCCTCTCTCGTTTTCCTTGATCCGCATGTTTTCAGCACGTATCGTGACGACCCCGCCCTCGGGCATGGCCTGGTCCGCGTTGATGACCAGGTTTTGGACGACCTGACTCAGCTGCCCTTCGTCCGCACTTACCAGCCAGAGATCATCCGGCATCGAGTACTCGCATCTCGTGTTCGACCCGCTCAGGGCAAATGCAGCACTCTCTTGCAGGAACCTCGAGATACGAACGATCTTCTTGATCGGTTCTCCACCCTTTGCAAAGGTGAGAAGTTGCTGCGTGAGGCCCTTGGCACGCAAGGAAGCCTTTTCCGCATCGACCAGCATCTGAGAGATTTCATCGTCGAATTCGCCGTAGAGTCTCGCCATCGATATGTTGGCCAGGATTGCCGTCAAAATGTTGTTGAAATCATGGGCGATGCCTCCGGCAAGAACGCCCAGGGCCTGGAGTCGTTGGATGTTGCCCAGCTCCTGTTCCATCCGGTTGCGATCCGTCACGTCAACGATCGAGACCAGGAGCCTGGCCAGTGTCCTCTCGTAAGCCCTCGGGATCGACCATCGAATCTGGATATCCTTCCTTGTTCCCTCGAGCGTCCGGTTGACCGCCTCGCTCTCGAAAAAGGACTTCCCTTCGGCGATGGCGATCAGCCCTTCCCGAAAAACCTCGTAGGACCGTTCCGTAAAGATTCGACCCAGGCCCTCGATGAAATCCTCCTTGCTCTTCGCTTCGTACACGTCCAGGGTGGCCTGGTTTACATCGACAATCTGCACCATGGCGGCACACTGCTCGACCGCCTCCGGGTTCCTCTCAAAATATCCCCTGAAGTCCGTGACACCCTCGTTCCGCAACTGCTCGATATATTGCTTCACCTCCGAGTAGTCTTCCTCCCAGAGCGAAATCGGCGAGTCGTCGAACAGCGTGCGGTACCTTTCGATCGTACGTTGCAGTGCGTCGGCGGTCTTCTTGCGTTCCGTGATGTCCATCATCATCCCGGACAGAATATCTTGTTCGAGCACTTCACTGACGAGTACGTTCTTGACCTTGCCGGTCTTCGTAAGCAGCCGGATTTCTCTTCCGACCTCCTTCCCCTTTTCCCTGAGGTCTGCAAGCAAGGCTTCCCTTTCTTCCGGATCTTCGTATGTATCCAAAACACGAATCGACCGCAGTTCTTCGGCCGAGTCGTATTCCAGCATCGAAACGAGGGCGTCATTCACGTAAAGGATTTCGCCCTCGATGCTACTCTTGAAGATCCCGACAAGGGCATTGTCCACGAGGTTTCGGTAGTTCTTCTCAGATTCCTGCGGTTCAGCCTCCAGGCCCTCCAGTTCCACAATCCGCGCACGCAGATCTTTCATTTCATCGATCAGTTGCTTCTTCGTCTTCCTCATGTCCTTCACCTTGCGTGTCTCCTGCGTGTCAGCGACAAGGTCTTTCTTATGTTCAACAACAGGCTCAGGAAGGGAAGAGGTTCCACCCCACCATGGGCCGGAGCGTCCAGTATAGCAAAAAAAAACAGGCAATCGGGAAGAACTTTACGGGATCAGCCACGGTCACTTGGCTCGGCCCCAAACTTGACACGGAACGCCCTTTCGGTCATACACATAAGGGTTCATCAACCTTGGAAAATCATGGCCTTCGAAGCCCTCAAACCGGATCTTTGTCAAACCAGGAAGCGATTCTTTCAGTAGCCCAGACCGTTCAAATCCCACTCCATTGGAAAAGGAGGAACTCCCATGCGTTTGATTCTTTTAGGTGGCCCCGGGGCGGGCAAAGGCACGCAAGCCAACTACATCAAGGATAAATATTCGATCCCGCAAATTTCCACGGGGGACATGCTTCGGGCAGCCGTCAAGGCAGGCACCGACCTTGGCAAGGAGGCCAAAGGATACATGGATACGGGCGGCCTCGTGCCGGATGAAGTCATCATCGGGCTCGTCAAGGAGCGGATCAAGGCGC
>JAUWSZ010000564.1 GCA_030609865.1 bacterium
CATGCACCTCTACTCACAGCACGCAAAGGCATCGGAAATGGCCTTCGGCGCTTCATGGTTCCATCGTTCCCGCGTGGCGGATGAACTCGGGATCTAATTGCTTCGACACAAGGAGACGCTCAATGACATCATTGGAAAAGCTCAAGGGCGAACAGGTACACACGAGATCGATTCGAATTGAAACCTATTCCGTGGACGAAGAGCGTGTGATCGTGGAGGGCACCCTCGAGGACACGCGACTGCAGCCGATCTACACCATCGCGAAACAACGCCGCAACGCCGGCAAGGTACACGGCATGGTGGTCCGCCTCCTGCTCGGAGGCATGCCCACCGAGATTCTGGACGCTGAAGCGGAGATGCCGACCGTGCCCTTGGAGGGCTGCACCCAGGCCATCGAGTCGGTGAAGGGGCTGATCGGCATGCCGATCGTCTACGGGTTCAGCAAGGCGGTCAAGGACAGGCTGAGCGGGCCGACGGGCTGCAATCACCTGACCAGCCTCATTCTGACCATGGGCTCTGCCGCTGTGCAGGGAATGGCGGCGCACCGGGGCAAGACGCCTCCTCCGCCCGAGGCCCGGGAGGCGATGCTCGAATACGTGAAGGACTCGTGCTGCGTGTGGCGCGGGGACGGCGAACACTACAAGAAGACACTCGAAGAAATCACAAACCTGAAGAGCTAGGAGGAAAATCGGCATGATCGCAACGAAAGAAGTGAAATTCCGTATGGAGCCCGAGGACGAGTACACCCATCCGATCGAAGAGGAGAAGAATTTCAACGAGAGCATGTACATCAACATCTTCGACCCGTCGAGCCGGCTCGGCGGGTGGTTCCGGGTCGGGAACCGACCGAACGAGGGGTACGCGGAGATGACCTGCTGTCTCTACCTGCCGGACGGACGGGTCGGGTTCATGTTCGCCCGCCCCGAGATATCCACGAACGATGCCCTCGACGCGGGCGGGCTGAAATTCGAGATCGTGGAGCCCCTGAAAAAACTCCGGCTCACCTATGACGGAAAGATGCTCCTCCTCACGAATCCCCACGAAATGGCAAAGCCGAGAAAGGCCTTTACCGAGAATCCCGTCGTAGACTGCAAGATCGACCTGAACTATGAGGGGGTCGCCCCCGTGTCCGGAGGAGAAAGGGTCAACGAGGACGGCACGCCCGTCAAGGAGAAGGCGGAAGAGGCCTTTGCACGAGCCCACTACGAACAGCACGTGGCGGGCCGCGGCACGATCTGTGTGGCCGACCAGGAATTCCAGGTCGACGGATACGGGTTGCGAGACCATTCCTGGGGGCCGAGATACTGGCAGAACATCAAGTGGTACCGCTGGCTGCCCATGGGTTTCGGCAAGGACTTCGGCATGATGATCGCCATCATCACAAAACAGGACGACAGCCAGGTCATCGGAGGCATGGTCCTGCGCGACGGCGAGTATGTAATGATCGAAGAGGCCAGGATCGAAACGGAGTGGGACGAGAACTACTACCAGACGAGCCTGAAGGCCTGGGCAAAGACCGCAGACCGGGAATACGAGATCGAGGGGAAGGTCTTGAACCTGATTCCTCTCCGAAACCGGAGGAAGGCACCGGACGGCACAGAGCTCGAGACCCGGATCACCGAGGGCATGACCGAATACCGGTGCGACGGCAGGGTGGGCTACGGCATGTCCGAATACCTGGATCAGATCATCGACGGCAAACCCGTGGGGATGGATGGGTGATCAAAGGCCTGGTACAACACAAGAGATAGGGGAGAGAATCAAGTGAGCGTACAAAAGGTGAACACTGTCCTGGGACCCATCTCTCCGGGTGAAATGGGAGTAACCCTTCCGCACGAGCACATCACATTCGGGTACCCCGGCTGGGAGGGCGATCAGACCGTGGCTCCTCTCGACCGGCAGCAGATCGTGAAGGACTCTCTGGAGATGATGGGCGAGCTGAAGGCCTTCGGCGTGAAAACCTTTGTCGATGCCACGCCAAACGACGGTGGGCGATTCCCGGAGATTCTCAGGGAGGTATCCGAGAAGAGCGGGGTGAATATCATCTGTTCCACCGGCTACTACTACGAAGAGGAAGGCATGCCCGCCTACTGGAAGTTCCGGAGCAGCCTGGGCGACGTGAGCGGCGAGATCTACGAGCTCTTCTCCAAGGAAATCACCGAGGGCATCCGGGACACGGGGATCAAGGCCGGGGCGATCAAGGTCGGTACCGGCAAGGGTGGCATCACCGACTACGAGCGAATGATGTTCGAGGTGGCCGCCAGGGTCCAGAGGGACACGGGCGTGCCGATCATCACCCACACCCAGGAAGGCACGATGGGGCCCGAGCAGGCAGAGTTGCTCGTCTCAGCCGGGGCCGACCCCAAAAGGATTCAGATCGGCCACATGAGCGACAACACGGACATCCGCTACCAGTTGGAAACCCTGAAGCACGGGGTGTACGTGGCCTTCGACCGAATGGGGATCCAGGTGCTGGCAGGCTGTCCGATGGATGAGGAGCGTTATGGCGTCCTCATCGGCCTCATCGGTACCGGCCACGCCGACCAAATGATGATCTCCCATGACTACATCGCTCACTGGCTGGGAAGGCCTCTGAACGTCCCGGAGGAGGCCCTGCCCCTGATCGCGAACTGGCATCCGACCCACCTGTTCAAGAACGTGATTCCAGCGCTCAAGAACGGTGGAGTAACCGAGGACCAGATCCAGACCATCCTCGTGGACAACCCCCGGCGGTTGTTCGGAGGCGACTAGCAGCCTGCCCAGCCCAAACTTGAAGTCGCAATTTGCGACTTCAAGTTTTCGTACTCGTCTTTGCTCAAGCGGTGCGGCTAGTCCTTTCCGGCATCAATCACGGACATTGCGAGGAGGCGAAGCCGACGCGGCAATCTCCCTGTTCAGAACCCCAAAATAATGTAGTTCTCCATCGCCCTGTGCAGCGAAAACAGAACCACCCCTATGACAGTCACAGTGGCAGCACAAAGAGCAACCTCAGCCATCCTCTCCCTCGTGAACGTAGCCTTCGCCCACTCCTTCACAGACTCCAGGTCCACGTGCGGGATGACCATCTCATTTCCTCTGAGTGTCTCTCCGTGCGTTCTCATTTTCCTCTCCTCTGTGTTTGGGTTTGTTGTTTGATCAGAGGGTAGAGCAACGGCCGTGCCAACGCACAAGACCTAGTCTAACTCATTGAAGTACATATATATTGTTGAAACAGAGGCACAGCTAAGGCAGCCC
>JAUWSZ010000591.1 GCA_030609865.1 bacterium
CAGGCCGGTAGGCGGATCGTATGCTCAGCTTTTGTCCGAACAATTCCGTTATCGGTGCAAAACCTCGCTTCGATCCGGCAAGGCAGGTAAAGAACCCGTCCAAAAAGACGAACATGCCCAGGGCGCCGGCATCCACGACGCCCGCTTCCTCGAGCTCGGGAAGCTGATCGCTGGTTGCCGACACAGCCTGTTCCATGCGCCTGACGACTTCCGCTGTCCAGCCGTTGTCCTGCCTCGCAGGAAGTTCCTGCAAGGTCTCGCAGAGAACATCAAATACGGTGAGCATGGTTCCTGGTTTGGGATCGTCCAGGGAACGCCAGGCGCTTTCCCGAGCCAGCCGCGCCACCTCGGGTAGCTCGTGAGTCCCGGTTACGGTCAAGAAGCTCGAGAAGAAGCTTGCCGCAATGTTACCCGAGTGCCCCCGCGCGCAGACGAGGAGATCGTTGACGACATCTTCGACGCCCCTTTGACCCATAGAGTGGAGGGGGGCAAGGGAGAGAACGAGATTGCGACCCGTGTCACCGTCAGCAATCGGGAATACGTTGATACGATCGATCACGTCGGCCCACGCGGTCAACCGTTCGCAGCCAATGCGAAAGCACTCTGGAATCGGCCGGTTCATCGGATGCCTACCCCCCTCCTTCACTTAGGACTGCCCCAGAAGTTCCCTCAATTCCGAAGGGATTCTCAGCATCAGTTCTATTTCCGGAAGCTTGCACGCAGCCTGCTCACTCCTGGCCCGGGCACACAAGGTGCCGCCCTCGAGCAATCGCAGCTCGAATTCGACTACCAGCTTGTGCTTCGACTCGACCAGTATCGCCTTGCAGACGAATTCCTCACGATAGAAAAGGGGACGAATGTACTTCACGGAAAAGCGGATAACGGGAAACAGGTAGCCCCGTTTGATGGAGAATTCGTAGAGGTCCACCCCAAGCATCTCGAACAAGCCGTCGCGGGCGATTTCGAAGTATTTCATGTAGTTTCCGTGCCACACGACCCGCACCGGATCGAGATCGTGAAAAGGGACTCGTAACCGCGCTTCATATGCTGGTAGGGTAGGGGTCTCTTGTTCCTTCATGTCATCGATTCTCGTCGGGTCTTGACGTATCCAGGGAGATCTGGCATTGGAACCAGACGTGGCCACATAAATAGCACAGGCACCCGCTACAGTCAAATATAATGCCATGATAAAAGAAGGGTAAGATGCTTACGTTTCTCGTCACAGCGGCGGTCGCTTATCTGGCAGGATCCGTGAGTTTCTCGATCGTGCTCTTCAGGCTCCTGGGTCGGGACGATCCCCGGAAAAGCTTCAGCACGAACCCGGGGGTGACCAACGTGTATCGGCAGGCAGGGCCCCTCTGGGCGCTGCTCGTCCTGCTTCTCGATCTTGGCCGGGCCTCCGCCCTTGCATGTGTCAGCCTCCGGCTGCTCCCAACCGCCTTCCTTCCCTGGTGTGCGCTCTTCCTGCTGTTGGGCAACATGTACCCAGTGTTCCACGGCTTCAAGGGCGGCAAGGGGGTGGCCAACTATCTGGGCTTCACCCTGGTCCCTGCACCCTGGTTCGCAGCGGCCGCTGCCGCAGCTTGGTTGTTGCTCTTCAAGATCACCCGTCAGCCCTTCCTCGGGTCCTTCGGCATGATTACGGCGCTCTCTCTCGGGCTGGCGTGGCGGGCAGGTTTTGACATCCCGGCTGTCCTGGGGGCCATCGTGAACACGGGCCTCATCGTGTACGCCCACCGCCGGAACCTCGAAGACCTGTTTTCAAAGACAAGGTGAAGGGCGAGATCAAACGACCTTGGACAGGAGTTCCGTGGCCGCCGTGAGGTCCCTTTTCCCGGCGGGCGTGGTGGGGATCTCTTCGACCCACCTGACCCTTCGGGGCACCTCCCAGGGTTCCAGGACGGATCCCAGCCGCTTCGAAACTGCTTCGCCTGCCGTTTCCCCTTTGGGCACGAGGAGGGCAACAATCTCGTTCTCCCTCATCGTCCCGGACCCGAGAACAAAGACGTAGGCATCATCCACTTGCGGGAGTTGCTTCAACCTGTTCTCCACCCCGGCGAGGTCCACGCGCCTGCCGGCCACCTTGACGATCCCGTCAGCGCGCCCGAGCAGGCTAAAGGCCCTGTCGCCCGCAGCCTCCACACGATCGCCGGTCGTGAAGAAGCCATGGTCGTCCAACCGGAGACCGGGGGAAAGGAAGGGAGATTTCACACAGAGCCTCTCATCCTCGATCCGCCACTCCACACACGCAAAGGCTTCCCAGGAACCCTTCCCCATTGAGGGGCTTCTGACGGCTATCCCTCCCGTTTCCGTGCTTCCGTAGACCTCTGTGATGGCCATCCCTGTCTGATCGAAGAGGGCGCGAGAGGACTCTTCCGGCAGGAAGCCGCCGGAACTGAAGGCCAAGCGAAGCGAATCGGGAGGAGAGAATCCGGTTCGAAGGGCCCGATAATGTGGAGGGGCGCCTGCGAACACGGTGGGGCGCATCTCCTGGAGACTCTTCTCGATCTCACCTCGATAGAAGGGCGTTGCATCCACCACCGAGGCACCCGAAAAAAGGGGCAACAGGACGGAAAACAGGATCCCGTAGATGTGCAGCGGGGGTACGGCTGCCAGGATCACGTCATCCGGGCCTATTCCGAACCTCTCAGCGAGGTATGCCGCCTCTCCGATCAACGCAAGGGGTGTTTTGTTCCACAGCCTCGGACGCCCCGTCGATCCCCCGGTAAACAACCCGACAAAGGTCTCGTCGGACCCACGCCCGATCCGAATCGGCTGGGGTTGGCCGTCGGGTAAACGGAAGGTCAGACCCGTCATGCCGGGGGGCAGTTCGCATGCCCCGTCCGTGATGGCCACACCTCCTGTCCGGCCCGCGCCGAGCTCACCGAGAACTTGAGAGGAAAGAGAATAGGGCACGAGGACCACGGGCCCGCCGGCCAAGGAAGCCAGGAGAGACGCTGCGATCAGGACCCTGTCCTCCGTGGCCAACGTTACCGCCCTGTGCGTTCCACCGCTCGAGATCAGCTTCTCCAGAATCGCTTCGTGCAGCAGGTACACGTCTCCCTGGGTGGCCCTGCCCAGAACAAAGGGTCGCGCTCGATCCG